>CAZKNW010000048.1:0-13940 GCA_964554035.1 uncultured Verrucomicrobiota bacterium | reverse complement strand
ATCCTCTTCGCTGACTGCTCCTGAACCAGATCTTCATTTCCTTTGGTCCTTCGTGGTGAAAGTTCCCACCGCGGGCTTGGACTTGTGGATGCCTCCCAGGGTGTTTCGGAATTCGTAGGCGTCGGATCGATAGAGGGTGTCTTCCCACCAGAGCGGCTGACCGTCGACCAGATAACCGGTGGAAATCACGTTTAGGCAGGCGGTCCTGACAGGGAGACCCAGCAGCTCGGCCTCAGACTTGTTCAGGTTTACCGCCCGGATGACTTCATCAGCCCCCTGGATCTTCAGTCCGTATTCCTCTGTCCATATCTGGTAGAGCGACCCCTTGACCGAGGTCTTCTTGAGACTGGGGCAATGAACGGATGCGATGAACCGGCGTTCGAGGATGACGGGAACTTCATCGGCGAATCGAAGGCGCTCCACGTAGGTGAGTGGCTGCTCCCCCAAGGCCTTGCCGGCCTCGGGTGGAATGGCATCGGGGTTGCGGTCCATGGAAAGCACCTTGGTGGAGGGAGTGCGACCGATGGCCCGTGCCTTCTCGGTGAAGCTCACGAGGCGGCGGAGATCGTAGTCCAGCACGCCGGACTGGACGAAGGTTCCAACGCCTTTCCTGAATTCCAGCAGTCCTTCCGAGACGAGGCTGGCCAGTGCCTTGTTTGCCGTAGGCCTGCTGGTCTTGAATTTTGCACTGATTTCTCGCTCGGTCGGGAAACGTTCGCCCGGCTTGTAGTGGCCCTCAAGCACCAGGGCGCGCAGCTGGGCATTGAGGTTCTCGTAAAAGGCGGCAGGTCTTGGGTGCGCTTCAGGCATCGGGCCCAGAGGCTACCATCGCGAAGGCCTCTTTTCCATCCTGCCTCATCCGCCAGGCGGGACCGGCAAGTCGAGGATCTCCTCCCAGAAGAAACGGAAGGCAGGAATGAAGGCCCGCAGTGAGGCGGCATCATGCTGGCGCAACTGGAGAAACTGGAATTCCGCATGGCTGAGGATCCGGTTTTCCGCCGTGCAGAGGATCGGTGCCTCTTTGGCTGGGACCATCCGTTTTCCGTTTTCGTTCTCGATTTCAAGATCCACCCCCAGCGGAAAGACGAGGCCCCCTTCATCGCAGATCTCCCTGAGCAACTTGGGCTCGTTGCGTCCCGGCAGGTTGCCCAGGTGGATCCGTTCACTCAGAGCACGGATGACCGGCTGCTGAAGTGATTTGAGGTAGGGCAGGGTCTGGAGCAGTTCGCGGCTTTGCCACATGCTGCGAAGCTTGTTCTCGTAGTCCTGGTGGCGGATGTAGCCATGGAAGGAGGCTTCCGAAAAGGCGGTGACGGTCACCGGACTCAATGCCACGACCGAGGCGTTGCGCTGTCCCTTGCCTGTGACGATGGACATCTCCCCGATCAGTTCACCGGCTTCCATCTGTGCCAGTACCGTGCTCTTTTCACCAGTGTGGTGGATCACCTGTGCGTAACCGGTCAGGATCATGAAGACCTGTCCTTCCGACCGTGTTCCCTGCCGTATGATGATATCCCCCGCGTTGTAACTGCGGGTCTTCTGGTTCGCCAGGAGGTTGGAGATCCAGATGGGAGGCATCGTCGGGAAATACTCCATCAGGAACTCGATCGTCCGTGTCAGGTTGTAGTCGGTGTCACCGAAGACGATGGGAAAGCGCTTGCCTGATGAAGCAACCGTGAACTGGGCATGGAAGCGGTCTGAAAGCTGGTCGAGATGCAGGAAGACGATACGTTCGGACTTGGAGTCCAGCGCGTCCGCGGGGTCCCCGTGCAGGATGCCTTCGCCTCCATCGGCGATCAGGAGGTTGTAGGGTTTCTGAAATAGCTCCGCGACCTCGTTGAAGCGCTCGGCGTTGATGACGCCTGTCTGCTGCATCCGCTTCATGTCCTTGAGGGACTGGTTGTCACCGGTGTAGGCGAGGGTGTATTCGCGACCGGAGTCCTCAGTGGTCAGCGTGAAGCCGATCGTGGGAATGGAATGGCTGGACCAATGGGGACGGATGCGCAGGCCGAAGAAGTCGGTCTCTTCACCAATGGTCAGTGGGATGAAGGTGAAGTACTGCTTAAGCCTGTCGACCGAGCGGTCCATGGAAACCGCCAGTTTTTCCAGCATCATCCGGTAGATCAGCGGCGTGGTGAGGACCTGGATCTTGCGGTTGTACTGGAGGAGGGGAACGACGTTGCAATGGTCGTCGTGGATGTGGGTCAGGATCAGGCTGTGGACCTGGTTCCTGGCGATCCCTCGTGCCCGAAGGTGGTAGTTCAGGTAGGGGATGGCATCGATGAGTGTGTAGTTGCCATTGTAGCAGAGCGCCATTCCGGAGGATGCCTGCGCTGCACTGAAGCCGGTGGCTCCTCCCAGGACCTCAATGCCCATCTTCAACAGGTTGGCTACTGTGAGGTCCGAGTTGACCGGATATGGAGGGGCTTGCTCTCCTTCGAAATTAAGATCGATTTCTCCCGTTTTTCCACCCGCCTTGAATCGGAAGACATTGGGCTCGATCCTTCGAATCCGAATCCACCCGAGGTCCACCTCGTCCTGTTCGATTTCGACGAGCTCGACGAAGCCCTCGATCGGGATGGGGTGGCCCTCGTGGTCCTTGATGTGGAACCAACGGGTTTCCCGGGCCAGATTGGATGCGGCATCCTCCTCCACACCCCATTGAAGCATGGTTTCCTCATCGGGCCCGAAGAGGGTCAGGTCGAGCAGCTTACGGGCGGATTCCACCCCTTGACGGTTGCCGAGAAGAACCATTTTGCCCGGATTCTTGTTTCCACTGAAAAAGAGGTGCTGGTAGAGCAGGAATTCCACGGAAACCTGTGATTCACCAGCGGCGAGCGGGATATCAGGCAACAGGACGAACCGGGGTGTTGGCAGCTTCTTCTGACGGATGACCTTGACCGTTTCCGGGGGGCATCCGGCGATCAGCGCCTCATCCCCTTCTCTCAGGAAGTGGCATCCGGGCATCAGCTCCTCGATTTCCATGCGGCGCAGGGTTCTGAGCTTTGGAACGAAACTCAAGGTTAATCTGTCTAGAAACGAGACATCCAATCTTCTTGTCAGGCTTCCCTGAAACAGGGGGGCGGATGCGTCGAAAGTCGCTCCATTGGAGAAGGTTCTAGGCCCAATCAGGGAGTGCTTTGTCCTTGGTCTCTTCCGCTTGCTCCTGCTTTACTCTCGCCCGCCACATGAAAAATCGTGACTGGAAATGGCTTTGTGCCTTGTTGCTGGGATCGCTGCTGGTGCTGGTTGCCGGTGCCCAGGAGAACGAGGCCCTGGAGCCTGATGGGGACAAGCAGGAGCGATTGGAGGTTCTGCCGACTTCCCCGGATACCGAGATCGAGCTGGACGCCGAGTCCATTACCGCCAAGAACGGTGTCCGTGTGACCTATGGAGACGTGGAGCTGTCGGCAAGGCAGATGACCGTCAACCAGAAGTCGGGAGACATCGAGGCGAAGGGTGAGGTCCTCCTGAAGCAGCAGGGACAGATCTGGCGTGGCGAGGAGATCACCTACAACTACAAGACCCGGCTTGCGGAAAGCAGCTCCTTCAAGACCGGTGCGCCTCCTTTCCTTGCTTCCGGAAAAAGCCTTGGAGGCGACATCAACTCCCAGGTCTACAGCGCCAGTTCGGCGGTGATCACCACGGATGACATCGAGGATCCCCATTTCCGGATCAAGGCGGAGAGCCTCATCATCGTCCCGGGGGAATCCATTGAGGCATACAATGCAACGGCCTACGTGGGCGATGTTCCAGTCTTTTACTATCCCCGTTACAAACGGCAGCTCGGACGGCACAAGACCAACTTCGAGTTCACTCCCGGGTTCCGCAGCCTCTACGGCCCCTACATGCTCAGTGCCTGGAACTGGTACGGGAATGAGAAGATCCAGGGCTCCGTCAATCTGGACTATCGCCTGAAGCGAGGCGTGGGTGGCGGACCTGACTTCCGGTATGACGACAAGCGTTGGGGCAATGGCGAGCTGAAGCTCTACATGACCCATGACGATGACCCAGGCACCAACTTCGTGGGAGCACCCATCGAGTCGAGGCGCGAAAGGATCTATTTCAACCACAAGGTCAACCTGGCCACCAATTTCACCGCACTGGCCGCCGTCCGCTACCAGTCCGACGAGTTCTTCATCCGTGACTTCTTCGAGACCGAATACCGTGATGACGTACAGCCCTCCACCTTCATCGAGCTGGACAAGCACTGGGACAACTTCTCCCTGAACCTGCTGGTGGAACCGCAGGTCAACGACTTCTACGACATGGTGGAGCGTCTCCCGGACCTGCGCCTGACCGCGGCCCGGCAGCAGATCGGAAAGTTGCCGGTCTACTACGAGAGTGAGAGTTCCATGGCGTACCTGAGGCGGCAGTTCGGGCACAACCTCGGACTCGAATACTCGGCCTACCGTGCGGATTCCTTCCACCAGATCATTTATCCCAAGACCTTTTTCGGCTTCCTGAACATCACGCCCAGGGTGGGCGGACGTTTCACGCAGTATGGCGAATCCGACGGTTTCGGGGTTCCCTTTGAGGAGCGCAGCCGCTGGGTCCTCAATACGGGTGCCGAGGTCTCCTTCAAGGCCAGCAGGCTCTGGGAGAACAAGAAGAGCGACTTCTGGGAGATGAACGGACTGCGACATATCTTCCGGCCCTCCATCAACTATGCCTGGGTGCCCCGTCCATCGCCGATTCCTGCGGTGCTGCCCCAGTTCGACCGCACCCTGCCGACCTTTCGATTGCTTCCCATCGACTATCCCGACTACAACGCCATTGATTCCATCGACGGACAGAACGTCTTTCGCTTCGGCCTTCGCAACAAGCTGCAGACCAAGCGTGAGGGTGTGGTGGAGGACCTGGTAGACTGGCGGCTTTTCATGGACTGGAACCTGAGGCCCCGACTGGCGCAACCTGGCTTTTCGGATGTCTTTTCCGATCTCGACTTCAAGCCTCGTTCCTGGCTGACCTTCACCTCACAGACGCGTTATGACATCGAGGATGGTGTCTTTCAGCTGGCTGACCATGTGGTGACACTGGAACCCAACGACATCTGGAGCATGAGCGTGGGGCACCGGTACTTCAGGACAGACCCCTCCTTTGGCATCCTGTCCGGCAACAATCTCATCAATGGCATCACCTACCTCAGGCTGAACGAGAACTGGGGCTTCCGGACCCAGCACCTTTTCGAGGCCCGGGATGGAAGGCTGGAGGAACAGTACTACTCGATCTACCGGGACATGAGAAGCTGGACGGCGGCCTTGACCTTCCGCGTGCGCGATTCGCGCGCTGGACGCGATGACTACACCGTGGCGCTGACCTTCTCGCTCAAGTCTTTCCCCCGCTTTCCGCTCGGATCCGACCGCCAGCAGCCGACCTTGCTGCTTGAGTAGGCTCCGGACCAGGTCGCGATCAAAGAAAAAGCCCGCAGATCATTGACCTGCGGGCTTTATTGTCGATGGATTGGTTGTCCCTTCTTAGATGAAGGGCGTCTTGCCTGCCATGCGGACGTCGCGGACGGGCAGTGGGGCATCCCAGTCCAGCTTGTCCGGGACGAGCTTCTCTTCCGAGTTCCATGCCATGTCCCAGGTGATGGTCTTCCCGGTGTAGGCGGCCATGCGGACCATGATTCCGGCCATCGTGGTATTGATCATCCGGTCGCCGGTGTTGAGGACGTTGCCTGAGCGGATGCCGGCATACATTTCGTCGTGTTCGGTCTGGTAGCCATTGTTGGTGGTGCCTTTCCAGCGCCACTTGAGGCCGGGTCCTGTGAAGACGTGGTGCTTGCGGCCGCTCTCACCCTCGTAGGTGCCCTTGGTTCCGGTCACGCGATCGAGGGTGCCGTTGGCGCACTTGTCCATCTGCCTGGAGAAGTGGTAGCCCTTGACGCCGTTCTCCCAGTGGAACTCCGCCGCGAAGTGATCGTAGACATTGCCGTATTTCTCCTCGGTGCGGACCTGCCGTCCGCCGGAAGCGATGCACTTCTCAGGCGGGACGTCATTCATCGCCCAGAGCATCTTGTCGATGCTGTGGATCGCCTGCTCGACCACATGGTCACCGGAAAGCCAGGTGAAGTAATACCAGCGCCGGATCTGCCACTCGAGATCGCTCTTGCAGTTCTCGCGGGTGAACTGGGGATAGCGGTCGGTGGACCCGGTGTTGTAGGACGAGTAGATCGAGGTGACGTCGCCGAGGTCGCCACCGATGATGCGGTTGTAGGTGTCCTGCTGGGCGTAGGTCCAACGCCAGACGAAACCGTCCACGATGGAAAGTCCCTTTTCCTTGGCCTTGGCAATGCTGTCCCTTACCGAGCGTGCTCCGGGGGCGTCGGTGGCCATCGGCTTCTCGCAGAAGATGTGCTTTCCGGCATCGACGGCAGCCTTGATGTGCTGGGGGCGGAAGCCGGGTGAGGTCGTCAGGATCACGACGTCGACGCCGGAATCGAGGACCTTCTGGAAGCCATCCAGACCGGTGAACTGGCGGCTGGCCGGGACGTTCACACGGTCGGGGTGGTATTTCTGGATGCGGGGGATGGCGGCGTCGATCTTGTCCTGGAAGACGTCGCACATCGCGTAGAGTTCACTGTTGCTGTCCGCGTTGAGTGCCTGGTTGATGGCACCTGAGCCGCGGCCACCGCACCCGACCCAGCCGATCTTGAGCTTGCCGCTGTTGGGCTTGCCGAGGGTGATGGACGGGAAGGCGAGACTGGAAACCATGGTGCCTGCCGCCACCGTTGCAGAGGACGTCTTGATGAAGTCGCGACGTGTGGGTTGGTTCTTTTCGTTCATTGGGTCTTGGGATGTTTCTATGGGATCTTATGAAATGGGTTCTAGACGAAGGGAGTGACACCTGGTTTGGCGACCGGAGGGTCAGGCAGCTTCTGGTCCCAGTTGTAGCTGGGAGGATTGAGGTTCTGCTTCGAGTTGAGCATCTGCTTCCAGGTCAGGCGCTTGCCGGTGTAGGCGGATTCGCGTGCCATGATGCCGAGGAGTGTTGAGTCGGCCATGTAGTCGGTGTTGTTGATGATGTTGCCGCTCCTGAGGGCCGCATACATCTCGTTGTGCTCCAGCTGATGCATGTTGGTCCGGCTCTCCCGGAGGCGGAACCGGTTCTTGCCGGTGATGGTGTACTTCATCAGGTCACAGATGCCGTCCGAGCCATAGGCGATGTCGTAGCGGGCGGAATCGGTGTCCGGTTCGTGGCGGGTGTTGGCGTAGAACTTTACCCCGTCGTCATACTCGAAGATGGCATTGAAATGGTCGTAGATGTGCCCGTATTTCTCGCTGGTCCTGGCGATCCTGCCGCCACTGGCGATCACGGATTCCGGATATTTGCCCAGCAGCCATGAGACCTTGTCCAGTTCATGGACGAACTGCTCGACGATGAAATCGCCGGAGAGCCAAGTGTAGTAGTACCAGTTCCGCATCTGGTATTCCATGTCGGACATGCCGGGTGTGCGCTCGGTGAGCTTGGCGACGCCCCGCGAGTAGCGCGTGGATTCCACCGTGCGGATATCCCCGATGGCACCGTCCTGCAGTCTCCGGATCATGTCCTGCATGTGGGTCTCATAGCGCCAGCAGAGGCCGGAGACCACCGACAGTCCCTTCTTGGCCGCCTTCTTGCCGGCATCCCGCACCATACGGACCCCGGTGGCGTCCACGGCCACGGGCTTCTCGACGAAGACGTGCTTGTCGTTGTCGATACAGGCCTGCATGTGCATGGGGCGGAAATGAGGAGGGGTGGCAAGCAGCACGATGTCGACCCCGCTGTAGATGACCCGTTTGTAGGCCTCGAACCCCGTGTATTTGTGGATGGGGTTCACATTGAACTGCTCGCCCACCTCCTTCTGGAGGATCTGGGATGAGCGTTCGATCTGTTCCGGAAAAAGGTCGCCCAGGGACCAGAGCTCGACATTGCTGTCCGCCTTCATGGCCTGGGCAGCCGCCCCGGTGCCGCGTCCACCACAACCGATGAGGCCCACCTTCAGCTTCTTGCTGATCGGTTTTCCCAAGGTGATGGAGGGAAATTGCATGTTTGCCGCAAGGACGGTTCCGGCCGCGGCCGAGGAGGAGACACGGAGAAAACGACGTCGTGAGGATTGAGGCGTCTGCTTGGAATCACTCATGATTGCTTGGGAATCTTGGAAAGGGATAAGTCTGACCCCTCATGCCGTCAAGAATTCGAATTATCTGAATTGCGGAAGGTATGGCCCATATCCGCACTGGGGCGCCTTGATGCGCAATGAGACCAAAAGCTTGACCTTCCCGGGGGTGGATGAGGCATAAAGAACGAAATGAAAGTACGAATTTCGTCTCTTCTTGCACTGGTTGTTCTGATGGTGATGTCCGTGGGTTGCTACCGCACCGTGGATGGACACGTGAAAGCGGGCATGCCGCTGAAGAAGGACAAGATCACCAGCCGGTATGAGCGTCCGCTCAGTGAGGTCTTCGAAGCCTCCAAGGCGGTTCTTGCCTTCAATGGCACGCTCCAGCGCGAAGACACCATCAACAATACCCTGGAAGCCAAGGTCGACACCCGCACCGTTCGCTTGAAGGTGGTCGAGGAGGATCCCAGCCTGAGCCAGTTGATTGTCCAGGTCCGCACCAAGGGTGGGGGCAGCGATATCGACCTCGCCAGTGAGATCGACAAGCAGATCGCCCTTCAGATCTACGCCGAGACGGCCAAGTAAGGTTTCCCCACTTTATTGGAAAAGGCCGCAGGAATGTTCCTGCGGCTTTTTTTTAGGGTGCGCATGGGAGTTTTGGAGGAGGCGCTTCCTTGGATTCAAACCGGGTGAGGCAGGTCCCGATGTTCGCGCACTGCCGGCGTCAACCCAGCACTTGCTGTTGTCGCGACTGCCTGTTGCGCTGCCCGGCGAAGCGATGCTCCCATCGAAGACGGACCAGTTGTCCACGAAATCCTTGTAGATCTGGTTCAGGTTCTCCCAACCTCTTTGGTAGCGTCGCCGAATGGCGGCTTCAGGAATGGAGTGACCTCCTTGCATCACCCTGTTGGAATGAACCGAAACCATGTGCGACTGGCCAAAGAGATTTCAATGGCGAAGGATTTCCCTCATCCGACATCGTCCTCAACGAAGGAGGCTACGCCGGCTCTGAAGAAGATGGAAGAAGGCTCTGGACAGGGAATTTGAATCCCTCCTGAGGTTCCTATTTGAAAAGCTCGGGGTGCTTTTTCTCCAGCTCCTTCCTGAGATCAGGCCGGTTCTGCAGGATCCGCGTCATGCGTCGCGTGAAATTGGCATCGCTCACGCCATTCAGGTCCGCGGGCTCAGGCATGATGCGGATCTTCCAGCCGGACAGGTCGGTGGGATGCACGCCCTTGTAGTAGAGCCCGCTGGTGTAGGCGCTTGGTGAAAAGCCGCCTACAATGCTGACGTCGAGATCGGGTATGATGTGTTTTTCCAGGCCCGCTGCCCAGAGGCTGGCGTTGACGAGAAAGCGTCGGGCATCCTCGTCCAGCAGGTCTTCCGAGGCTCCAAAGGAGGTGTAGACGATCCGGCCCTTCTTCTTTTCTCCGGAGGGCGCCGTGTAGGACTCGCGCGCCCAGCCTGCATTGACGATCACCTTGTCGGTATTCAGGTCCTCGCTCGGGCCAAAGGTGTTGAGAACCTGCACCTCAAGAAGGGGCGTGTCGCCTTCGGGCAGACGGGACAGGTAGGCGCCTGAGTAGGCGTGGATGGGGCCAACACCCCTGAGGATGGGGTGGTTCCTGGCACTCGCGACCGCGGTGATCCGGCAGCCTTCCTGATGGTTCGAACCGTAGTGGGACTGTCCCCGTTCCTTGTGCCAGGTGTTTCCAAAGACCTGCTCGCCAAGACCACCGCGATAGTCGTCGCCTGCATAGTTGTAGTTCAGCTTGGCCCACTTGCCCTTCTGTCCGTTGAAGCAGTGGGTGGAGGTGCGGACACCGACGGCGGCCCCTCCCCGCTCAAAGTAATCGACAAGGTGCTGGGCCTGTTCGTCCTTGAGGTTCATGAAGCGGGTGAAGAAGAAGAGCAGGTCTGCGTCCTTCAGGGCCTCCATGCCCGGGACGTCCGCAGCGCCTGCCTTGATGGTTCCGTCCTTGTCCAAGCCAAAGAGCACGGTGCACTTGAACCCGTGGTGCTTCGCCAGGATTCTGGCCAAGGCAGGGCAGGTCTGTTCGGAGCGGTATTCGTGGTCGTTCGCGATGAAGACGATGTGCTTGCCCTTGCCGATGCCATTGGAGCCTTCATAGACGAGGGATTCCGACAGGGCAGGGTTTGCGATCAGCGCGAGGCCGAGAAGAAGGAGTGTGAGTTTCTTCATGTCAATTGGGTCCCGGATTTTTCAGGAGGGAATGCCTGGGAGATTCGCCGAGCGCGTCATTCAAGTAAAGAACCACCCTTGAATGGTCTGCTACGCCGGATTTTCGGCAACCGCCTTTTCTTGACTTGTCGGGCTGGGTTTTGACACTCGCCCGCCATGCGAATTTTGTCAGGAATCCAGCCTTCGGGCGCCCTCCACATCGGGAATTACTTCGGGATGATGCAACCGGCCATCGAGTTGCAGGAGCGCGGGGAGGCCTATTATTTCATTGCTGACTACCACTCAATGACCTCGCTCTTTGATGCGGAGGAGCGGAGAAAGAACACCCTCGACGTGGCCTTGGACTTCCTCGCCTGTGGGCTGGACCCGGAGAGGGCCGTGTTCTTCAAGCAGTCGGATGTCGCCGAGGTCACCGAACTGACATGGATCCTGACCACGCTGACGCCGATGGGATTGCTCCGTCGCTGCCACAGTTTCAAGGACAAGCTCGCCAAGCTGGCGGACGGGGATGAGGGGGCCGTCAACCATGGACTCTTCTCCTATCCGGTCCTGATGGCGGCCGACATCCTGCTCTACGATTCGAACGTCGTTCCAGTGGGACGCGACCAGAAACAGCATGTGGAGGTCACGCGTGACATCGCGACCAAGTTCAACCAGACCTATGGTGGGACCTTTGTGATCCCTGAGCCTGAGATCAAGGAAGCGGTGGCCACCGTTCCCGGTGTGGATGGGCAGAAAATGTCCAAGAGCTACGGGAACACCATTGAGATCTTCGGGCCGGAGAAGCCGCTGAAGAAGAAGATCATGAAGATCGTGATGGACAGTCGTCAGCCCGAGGAACCCAAGCCGGATGCCGACCAGAACAACGCGATCAAGCTGCTGAAGCTCCTTGCCCCTGCGGACGAGGCTTCCGAGATCGAAGAGAAGCTTCGTGCCGGTGGCTACGGCTATGGTGACCTGAAGAAGGCGCTCTTCGAGCGTTATTGGGCTTACTTTGAGGAGCCACGCAAGAAGCGCGAGGAGCTGGCGAACAACCTCGACTACGTCAATGACGTGTTGAAGAAGGGGGCTGAAAAGGCAAAGGAGGTGGCTACGGTCGTGCTGGACCGGGCCCGAAGGAACAGCGGGCTTTGCTGACGCCAGAAGCGCGGACGAATCGTCTGCGTCCCATCAGATTGTTGATTTGGGAGTTTTGATTCCTGATTTGTGATTGGGAACCCCCTCAAGCCTTGTCCTTGTCGAACCACCACTTCTCCTCCTTGAGTGGTTCAGCGGCGATGAGCTTTTCGAGAAGTTCTTCCGGATCCTCGGCGACGATGGCCAGATCCTTGTGTTCCGCCTTGAGGAACTTTTCCCCGATGGCGTGATCAAACATCCGGATCAGGGGTGTGAAGAATCCCTTCACGTTGAGCAGGCCTATGGGTTTTTTGTGAAAGCTCAGCTGGGCCCAGGTGAGGATCTCGCAGAGTTCATCCAGCGTCCCGAATCCGCCCGGCATGGCGATGAAGGCATCGGAGCGTTCGGCCATCAGGGCCTTGCGCTCGTGCATCGAGGATACGACGTGGAGCTCGGTCAGGTCCTGGTGGGCCAGTTCCTTGGCACAGAGGGATTCCGGAATCACCCCCACGACCTTGCCTCCCTTTTCCAGGACGGCATCCGCGATGACTCCCATGAGCCCGATGTTGCCGGCTCCATAAACCAGTTGGATCTGCTTCTCCGCTAGGAGGTGTCCCAGCGCAATGGCCTTTTCCCGGTAGCCGGGATCCTCGCCGGTCGCGGAACCGCAAAACACGCAGACACTTTCAATGGCTTCAGACATTTGGGAGCGAGTCTCGGGATCCAAGCCTCTTTATTCAATCCGCAGATTACGCAGATGGCGCAGATTGTCGGAATATAAAAAAACTCCGGTGTCGCACAGGGCGGCACCGGAGTGGAATCGTTTTCCTTTGAGGAAGGCTTACAGCTTGTCGGCGTTGCCGGACAGGTAGCTGGCCACGCCCTCGGCGTTCGGGGTCATTCCGGTGTCGCCTTCCTTCCAGCCTGCGGGGCAGACCTCGCCGTTTTTTTCGTGAAAGATCAGGGCGTCCACCATGCGGACCATCTCGTCGACATTGCGTCCGAGGGGCAGGTCGTTGACGACCTGATGACGGACGACGCCTTCCTTGTCGATCAGGAAAGAGGCCCGCAATGCCACGCCCGCAACGGGATGCTCGATGCCATAGGCTTGGGCGATCTCGTGCTTCACGTCGGCCACGATCGGAAACTTCACGGGACCAATGCCGCCCTTGTTGATGTCCGTGCTGCGCCAAGCGTGATGGGTGAACTGGGAGTCAATGGAGACACCCACCACCTTTACACCGCGCTTCTCGAATTCATCCATGCGCTTGTCGTGGGCGATGATCTCGGTCGGGCAGACGAAGGTGAAATCGAGCGGCCAGAAAAAGACCACAACGTAGTTGCCTGCCAGGTCGGACAGCTTGAAGTCCTCCTTGATGGAGCCATCGGGCATGACGGCGGCGGAGGTGAAGTCAGGTGCTTTGTGTGTTACGAGCATGATGTTGTTTTCGGTTGTATTTCAGTGGGGCCCTCTCAGATCCCCAAATTCATTCAAATTCAAGAGCGGGAAAAATTAGGCATTTCCAGAAAATCGCAAGGTTGTTTTTGAATCGGGCCTCCCTATCGTCTGTTCCCGGTGATCCCCGACATTGATCTCAACATCCATCCAGAACTTCCCAAGCGACGTGATTTTCGCATCGGAGTGGCCGGAAGTGGCTTTATCGTGAGCGATTGCCACCTCCCTGCCTACTGGAAAGCAGGCTTCCAACCGGTCGCCATCGCCTCGAGGAACCGGGTGAATGCTGAAAGGGTCGCGGAGCGCTTTGGGATTCCGACGGTCCACGATGACTACGAGGCGCTTCTTTCGGACCCTGAAATCGAGGTTTTGGACATTGCCGTGCCTCCCGATGTCACCGTGGACCTGATCCTGAAGGCCTGTGAGAAGGGAACGCTGAAGGGCATACTTGCCCAGAAGCCGCTCGGAGTGAATTTTCATGAGGCCAAGCTGGCTGTGGAAGCGTGTGAGGCCGCCGGGATCGTCCTTTCGGTGAACCAAAACATGCGTTATGACCAGTCGGTCCGGGCCGGGAAGTCACTTCTGGAATCAGGCAGGTTGGGCGAACCGGTGGTGGCTTCCATCGACATGCGGGGGATTCCCCACTGGATGCCGTGGCAGGAGCGCCAGGGCTGGGTCACACTGCGGATCATGTCCATCCACCATATCGACTGCTTCCGCTACTGGCTGGGCGATCCCAAGGGTATCTTTGCCACGTGCCGGCCGGATCCCCGCACGAGGTTTCCGCACCGGGACGGCATCTGCAATTATCAGCTGATTTATCCGGAGGGCCCCATCTGCACGGCACTGGATGACACCTGGACGGGTCCTGCGCGGGAAGGAGCCCCTGGAGACATTCGGATCGAGTGGAGGCTTGAGGGCACGGATGGACTGGCCATGGGCGACATTGGGTGGTGCCGGGAGCCCTTCACCACGCCATCACGGATCCGCTACGCGCTCAAGGGCGATTCCGGATTCACCGAGCCCACTTGGGAGGAAAGCTGGTTTCCGGATGCCTTCGC
>CAZKNW010000047.1:0-14111 GCA_964554035.1 uncultured Verrucomicrobiota bacterium | reverse complement strand
ACCTCCACATTCCCATGCAAGGCGGCAAGGGGTATTCCTTTACCCTGCCTGCACCCCGGCAACTTCCCCAGCTCTGCTCCCTGCTCAAGGAGGGTCGCGTTGCCGTTACCCCCATGGGCAACGATCTCCGGGTCGCAGGCACCATGGAAATCTGCGGACAGGACCTGTCCATTGATCAACTGCGCCTGCAGGGCATCATCGAGAGCTTCTGCCGCTTCTTTCCCCAATTCTCAGCAAAGGATTTCGAAGGCCTCAAACCCTGGTCCGGCCTCAGGCCCTGCACCCCCGATGGACTCCCCTACATCGGAAGGGTTCCCAACACAGCGAACGTCACCGTTGCCACCGGCCACTCCATGCTCGGCCTCAGCCTGGGCCCTGTCACCGGCAAGATGGTTGCCGCCATCTGTAGTGGAACGGCACCGGATGCACGCCTCCGCCCTGGCCGGTTTTGATTCACCACAGTTGCTCTGTGGTGAACAATCACTCCACTTCCCTACCCACCTTCTTCGCCAGTTCCTCCACCTTTTCGACATAAGCATCCTGCGCTTCCAGGTCGAAGATACCTCTCCCGGTAATCCCCTTGGATTCATAGCCACCTTCCCGCTGCACCTTCGCTGAGGTCACATAGCCGAAGACATCATGAGAGTAGGCTGACACCCAGAGTTTCAATGGCCCAAGGGCGTTCTGGATCAGGTAAAGGTAATCCACCACCACTTCACCCGAAAGCGCCACCCAGGTCAGGTCCCCACCGAACTGCCAAACCGACACCGGGGCATTCTGTGAAAGCGGCAGCGGCTCGCCACGATCCAGGATGCGCAGAAGCGCCTTGGCGTTGGAGGCGGGAGAACGCTGTCGCCCGTTGGCCACCGTCTGCAGTGCCTCACGCGACAGCTTCGACTGGAAGGGGATCTCCGCCACACCGGCTGCTGTCTTCAAGGGACCACGAACCGGAACCAGTTCCTTCGCTGCCAGGCGGCAGACCTCCTTGCCCAGGGTCTCGCCATGTGCCTCCACGTGATCCCATCCATCCGTTCCTTCCGTCCGGTCACGCGGATAGGGATTCGCGTCCCCGGCACAACCCGTGATGAACATCGCCTGCACGCCCGGCATTGTATCCTCGATATACTTTTGTGCGTAACCCGCAAAGTCGCCCGTGATCGCCATGTTCTTTCCTCCCAGAGTGGTGTTGTGGCAGGCAGTGCCAAAAAGCATTCCACGAACCTTGCCTTTCATATCCGTCACGCGAAGCACGGGGACACTGCGGTCCGCTGGACCACTGAATTGGTCTCCCAGGATGACCCCGCGCTCCGTGAACTCCCTCCGGTTCATGACAAAGGGTGCGAAGCCCATGCCCCAAGAAAGCTTCGCAGGTTTCCTCGCCTTCCACGCCTCCACCACCGCCGCGGTAAAGTCATCGATCACCTTGTGGGTATAGGCCACCGAGTTGCGCACCTCTTCCTCCGTCCAGCCATCGGACACCGATTCATCCATGCGCGGAAGCGGACCTGAGTGATTGTGGGAGGAAGTGAACACAATCTGGTCCTTTCGAAGACCTGTCACCTTCTGCACCCGCTCGACAACCGGATCCGTGAAGGACGGCCAGACCGCTCCCAGGTCCGTGGTCACGATGACACCCTGGTTTCCCTCCGCATCCTCCAAGGCCATCGCCTTCACCCAGATGGCACACTTCACCCCTTCCGACGGTTTCGTCCGGCTGCCATAGCCATACATCTTCAGGCCCACCGTCGGCGTGATGTTCCTTGAGGCCAGCCCCACCTTCCACACGGCCTGGTCCGCAGCAGAAATATTGAAGCCGAGAAGGCACACAAGGAAAGCGATGCCCAGAAAGACACGTTGACCAATTGGGGTGCAAGGGTTCATGTCCCAAGGCTACGACTTCCCCCACCACATGCAGCACAAAAAAAGGACGCCATCCCGCCGTTGCGGGACGGCTTCGCAGGCGCCTTCCTCAGAAGGTGCTTCCCGTCAGAATCCCAGCGCCTTCGCGAGAGTTACAAAAGTTGACGCAGCTGCAGCCCAAGGGATAGCTTCCGATTCATGCCCAAGCATTCACGACGTTCCTTCGTCAAATCCGTTGCCGGTGCCTCCATTGCATTCCCCTTCATCGGTTGGAAGACAGCAGCCCAAGGACAGACTCCCTCGAACACCGTCCGGGTCGCCGCCTTCGGTGCCAATGGCCGCGCATGGGGTGACATCACCGGCACCATGGCTCATCCCAACGCCAAGCTGGTCTGTGTCGCTGAGATCGATCCCAAGCGAACCGACAAGGTCCGGGAGAAGTATCCGGAAACCACCGTCTATCTCGACTGGCGGGAACTCCTCGAGAAGGAAGAGAAGAACATCGACGTCGCTGTGGTCGGCACCCCCGATCACATGCACGCCCCCATCGCCATGAGCGCGATGCAACTGGGCAAGCACTGCTACTGTGAGAAGCCGCTCACCCGCACGCTTCACGAGGCAAGGCAGCTCACGGAGTACGCCGCCGCCAACAACCTTCGCACCCAGATGGGCAACCAGCTGGCATCCAGTTCCGGCAACAAGGCCACTGCCAAGGCCCTTGCCGACCGCATGATCGGCGACATCATCTCGATCCATTGCATGTGCCCCAAGTCATGGGGATCCATGTCCCCGTTGGGCGCACCTTCTGATCCACCCGAAGGACTCGACTGGGAGCAATGGATCGGTGTCGCCCGGATGCGCCCCTACGTGAAGGGCGAGTATCACCCTGGTCAGTGGCGTAAGCGCATCGGCATCGGCACAGGCACCCTCGGCGACATGGCCTGCCACATTGTCCATCCCTGGATCAAGGGCCTCAATGCCCCGACCGCCATCTCCGTCAAATCCACCGGCCCGGCCCCTGTCGATGACGACAGCTGGCCGCTGGATGGACAGGTCGAGTACCGGATGAAAGCAAACGAACTGACCAAAAACGACTTCAACTACACCTGGTATGACGGAAAGAACGTTCCCGGTGACGAAGTCGCCGAAGCCGTCGGCGGACGCGAGAACGTCCCCAAGATGGGCTCCATCATCATCGGTACCGAAGGCGTCATTACGGCCAACCATGGACGCGATCCCGAACCCAAGTTCTACAAGCATGGAAAGCGCACTGATCAATCCGTGGAAGCCCCAGAAGCCGTGCATCACCATGGGGAATGGATCGATGCCGTGATGGGCAAGACCAAGGAAACCGTCTGCGACTTCGCCTACGCCGGACCCATGACCGAAACCGTCCTCCTCGGAACCGTGGCCATGCTCCTCCCCGGAAAGGAACTGAAATGGAACTCCGACAAGCTCCGCTTCACCAACTCCAAACAGGCCAACAAGTTCGTCAACGAACCCTACCGCAAAGGCTGGAAGGTCAAGGGGATCTGAAAATAGGTTTAACCATGAAGAACATGAAGGTTTTGAAGAGACGAGGACTCCATTGATCGGAGGGACGCGCTCCCCCGCCACCGCGGGATCCCACTTAAATGCCATGAAGTTTGGGATTCGCAGGAGCTCATCCCTCCAGTTCCTGTTTTCCTTCCTTACTCATTCTCCCCTCCTTGATCCTTTTTTCTGGCGAAGCCTCGGATGTCGGGCCACCTTCCTGTATCGCCATGAAGAAAGAATGGATCAAAAAGGTTTCGACCGACCTGCAACTGGAACCGATTCTCGAAGATTGGATCCTGATGAACTCCGACCCGGAACGGATCGAGGAATTCATCGACTACTACGAGTGGAACAAGGAGGAGAACACGGTTGAGGATCCCGAGGAACTGGAGATTCTCGCCCAACTGATCTGCAATTCCGCCGAAGACGGATTCGCCATGGACGCGATCACCGATGAAATCAAGGAGCGCCTCCGTGAATTCATCAAGGCCAACGCCAAGGATTTCCCCAAGACCTACGATCAATGGTCTGCCACACAGTCAGAGGAATGGAAGGCCCTGACGGCTTGATTGAAGGAGTAGGTCCCTTCGCCTTTGATCCTCGGCCATGAATCGTCAGTTTCCCCCTTTGATAACACACTTCATCCTGACTCTCCTGGCAAGTGCAGCCTTGGTGTCAGGTGCTTCCAAGCTTCCTGAACCGGCCATTCCCGGACTGCGCTACTATTACCCGCCTGAGAAGATAGAGCCTCGCACCATCGAGGTGGATGTCTGCATCTATGGTGGGACCAGCGGTGGCGTCATCGCGGCGGTTCAGGCGGACCGGATGGGCAAGTCGGTGGCGCTTCTGGAATTCGGCAAGCACTTGGGTGGCCTCAGCTCAGGTGGCCTCAGCCATACGGATGGCGGTGGCGAGGATGTCTGCGGTGGTATCGCCCGTGAATTCTACAACCTGATTGGACAACGCAACTTTCGTCCCTCCGAGGCGGAGGCAGCCTTTGAGAAACTGCTGGAGGGCACCGGCGTGCAGATCCACAAGCTTTGTCACCTCGACAAGGTAAGGAAAAAGGGCAATCGCATCCTTTCCATCACGATGGAGAATGGGCTGGAGGTTCGGGCGAGACAATTCATCGACACGACCTACGAAGGTGATCTGCTGGCAAGGGCCGGTGTGTCCTGGACGGCGGGGCGCGAGGCCAATGCCATCTATGACGAGACCTACAACGGCATCAGGGAACCCGGCAAGGGTGGCCACAACTGGCCCACGGATGTCGATCCCTACCGCATTCCCGGCGATCCATCCAGCGGCCTGCTTCCCAGGGTCGTGGCCGATCCCGGCACGCCGGGTGATGGCGATGAGACGATCCAGGCCTTCTGCTTCCGCATGTGGCTGACGAAGAAGGATCCCCTTCCCTTTCCCAAGCCCAATGTCTATCGCCCCGAGGAATACGAACTGCTTGCCCGGCTCTTCGAAAGCGGCGCCGATCCCAGAGCCCGGTGGAGCCTCGACACCAACAACCACCATCTCTTCAACGGCGCCTACTTCATCGATTTTGTCGGCGGCAACTACGGCTGGCCGAATGCGGACTGGAGGGAGCGCGAACAGATCTTCCAGGACCACGCCAACTACCAGATAGGCGTCATGTGGTTCCTCGCCAACAGCGAAAGGATCCCGGAGGAACACCGCAAGGAGTTCGCCAGCTGGGGACTACCCTCCGACGAATACATGGACACCAGCGGCTGGACGCACCAGCTCTACATTCGTGAGGGACGGCGTATGGTGAGTGACTACGTGATGAACCAGCACAACTGCCAGGGCAAGGAGGTGCCTGAGGATTCCGTAGGGCTGGCCTCCTACAACATGGATTCCCACCATTGCCAGATGACCGTGGTCGATGGATACGTTCGCAACGAGGGCAATGTCGAGATCCCGGTGAACCCCTACCCCATCGCCTATCGCTCCCTCACACCGAAACGCGATGAATGCGCCAACCTCCTCGTTCCGGTCGCGCTTTCCTCTTCTCACATCGCCTTTGGATCCATCCGCATGGAGCCTGTCTTCATGCTGCTCGGGCAAAGCGCCGCGACGGCCGCTTCCATGGCCATCGATGACGAAGTCGCCGTTCAGGACGTGGACTATCCAAAGCTTCGCGAAAAGCTGCTCAAGGACGGCCAGATCCTGGAATTCAAGGGCCGCAAACGGAACCTGACACGCTCATCCGGCATCGATCCCAAGGAACTGGAGGGCATCATCATCGACAACGAGCAGGCCGAACTCGAGGGCCCCTGGCAAAGCAACAACGTCACCCATCCACGGGTAGGCGACACCTACGTTCACGATGGCAATGCAGCCAGGGGCGAATGTGTGGCCACGTACAAGGTTGAGGTAAAGCAAGCGGGGCGACACCAGGTGTTGCTGAGTTTTCCTCCCAATCCCAATCGCGCCACCAATGTGCCTGTCAGCATTACGGTTGGCGGAAAAACCGAGACCTTCCGCCTGAACCAGAAGAAGCCAGGAACGCATGGAGCGTTCACCCTGATCGGCGAGTTTGACGTGAAGGACCTGATTACGGTGACCCTCTCCAACGAAGGCGCCAACGGCTACGTCATCGCCGATGCCGTGCAGGTGCTGCGGATGAAGGAGTAAAACCTGGAGGGACAAGTTCCCACGCGTCCCATAGTTCAAAGATTGGCGTAGCGAGACAATCATGCTCGCGGCAGCCGCAGACCATCATCGTGAAATCAAGGGACTCAAGTCCCTGTCACCCGTTAAGGGTTTTGAAGTGGGACTCGCAGGAGCTCTTCCCTCCATCCCTTTTCTTCTTTCCCCACGGCCCAGCGTCTCAGTGTGAGTTCCACTCTACTTGCTCCCCTTCTGGTCAGGCAGCCCATCCTCCACACGTTTGGCGGCAGCCGCCAGCTCCTTCACGACGGCGTCGAGATCCTTGTCGGTTCCACCTCGTGTCGCCACGATCATCTCCGCATGGACCACGGGGGATTTGAGGGGAACAAAGCGGCAGCCTGCATGAGGCAGTTTGCGCGCATGTATGGTAAGCAGCGCCACCACTTCACCGGTCGCCACCTCTCCCAGCAGCATGGACAGCGAGTCACATTCGCGGTCAATGTTCACGATCATTCCCTGCTCTTCAAAGAGTGTCTCCAGAAAGTCCCGTCGTCCCGGAAAGTAGGTCTCCGAGAGGGAGACCTGCGGTTCAGAACCGATGTCTTTGAGCATCACCTGCTTTCGCTCGGCCAGTCGGTGTTCTTCAGGAAAGACGACAGCAAAACGGTTGCGCATGATGCACTTCGTACGGAAGAGGATACGTTCCTGCTCAAGGATGTTCCCGACGAGTGCCAGGTCGAGCTCACCATTGCGTAGGCGGTCCAGCTGCGCACGCGCATCCAGCTCGAAAAGATCGAGCTTCAGACGCGGCGACTTCTTCTTCATGGCCTTCATGGCGGGTGCCACGATGTCATCCAGAAAGGGCGTCTGGAAACCGAGGCGGATGGTCCTGCCCGCCTTTCCAAAACGCTCCTTCACCAACTGTACGCCCGTTTCCGCATCACAAAGGATCTGTCGGGCCTTGGGGAGAAAGAACCGCCCTGCATCGGTGAGGTGGATCCGCTTCCGGATGCGGTCGAACAGTTTCACCCCCAGCTCATCCTCAAGCACGGCGATCTGACGGCTCAACGCCGGTTGCGAGACATGCAGGGCCTCTGCCGCACGCGTGATGCTCAACCGCTCCGCCGCCGCCACGAAATACCTGAGCTGGTGAAACTCCATGCCGGTTCATTACCTGAACGCATGACTGATTTCAATGGCGGAGCGCGGATGCCCATCACCGCTCGAAGCCAACAAGAAGAGGGGCCGATAGAGCCAGCAGATACCGAAGACCTAGCTGATTTCCCGGCAGGGAATAGATTACCCAGACGCAAACATCGGCCGTGGAAAAGGGATCCGCATCGAACCAGGTGTCACTCCCCAGCCCCGACTGGGGCGTTGATTCAATCGAAGTCGGAAACCACGGATGATACCCGTGGCTAAGGCACCTTCCCCCTGCCGGGGAATAGAAGAGTTCGAATTTTCCTACCAGTCATTTTCCTGTCTCGATCCATTCGGTCACAGACTCGGCTTCCACACCCGGATCAAATCCACTATGTTTCAGAGCGTTCCCGATTCATCATGAAAACCGCTCTATGCCTGTTGGCGTTTCTGTCCCTTTTCCTTTCCCAAACGATGGGAGACGACCTCGTTCTCGTGGATTCGGGCGAAGCCCGAACCAAGGTCTACCTGAGACCGGACGCCCCTCCTTTCACCCGGGCTGCGGCCATGGAGTTCATCGAATACCTCGAGAAGGCGACGGATGCCCGCTTCGAATTGATCCGGGTCGCGCCTTTCACCCTTCCCGAAAAGGGCATCTGGCTTGGCTTCCAACCGATGGTGAAGGAGGCCTTTCCGAAGCTCGACCTCGAGCTCCAACATCCCGAGGAAATCCTTCTCGCCGCCAACGAGAACCATCTTGTCATTGCAGGTCGCGACCGCTGGGATCCGGACAACCTGGTGGTTCAGGGAATCGACGAGAAGATCGAGGGCCGCCAGCAGGAGTATGGAACGGTGAACGCCATCTACTCCTTTCTTCAGGATCACCTTGGGATCCGTTGGTTCTGGCCGGGAGAGTTGGGTGAAGACGTGCCGAAGGCCCGACGACTGGCAATCCAAACTTTCACACATCGCTACCATCCCACCATCCTCGGGCGGGGAGGCATCTTCAACTACTCACAACTCAGCAACAAGGGCTACGGCAAGTCGCAGCTCTGGACGCGCCGCCAGCGCCTTCAGCTGTGTTCCATGGAGATCGGCGGTGGACATGGATTTGGCGAATGGTGGGAGAAGTATCATCAAACCGAGCCCGACATTTTTGCGCTTCAACCAGACGGAACACGAAGCGGGCACCCTAGCCCACGCAACGCCAAGCTATGCCAGTCCAATCCCAGGATCGTCCAACTCTGGTTGAAGGATGTGGCTCACCAGCTGGAAGAGGATCCAAACCAGAGCGTCTTCAACGCCTCCCCCAACGACGGTTGGTCGAGCGGACACTGTGTCTGCGAGAATTGCCGTGCGTGGGATCACCCGGATGGCGAACCACGCCTCATGCACTGGCATCATTACCGGGAGGAGCGCCCCGCCCTCTCCGACCGCCACGTGACCTTTGCCAACCGGCTCGCCGAGGCCCTCGAACAGAGGTATCCGGGAAAGGGATACCAGGTCATGATGCTCAGCTATGGTCATTCGCGTCCCAGACCCATCGCTGCCCGCTCCGCGGAGAATGTCATCATGGTCAGCGTCGCCAACTTCCTTGGCCGAACCGGGCTTGTGGATCGCGGCTCCACATGGGGCACGACCCACCGCGACCAGTTCCGTGCCTGGGGGGAGGTTTCCCACCACGTGATGTGGCGTCCCAACACCGGCAGTCCGGCAGGATGGCAACAGGGACTTCCCGACCTGTCTGTTCAGCAGACCATCAAGGACTTCCAGTTCATTGCGGAGCATCACTGCCGTGGCATTTACATCGATGCAGTCTGGGAACATTGGGCCAACCTTGGTCCACAATACTACATGATGGCCCAGCTCGGCTGGGATCCGAAATGCGATGCGGAAGCCGTCCTGAAGGACTACTACCAACGCGCCTTTGGAAAGGCGGCCGATGACATTCGCAACTACTACGAAACCTTTGAGAAGGCCCGCATGAAGTGGGTTCAGAAAAAGGAATACCAGACCTCGCTTCTCGAGTTTCCGGAACTCTATGACGACAAGCTGCTGGAAAAGGCACAAAAGCACCTGAAGGAGGCAAGCAAAGTCATAGCAGGCGACTCCAGTAACAACAGCCCGTTTGCAAAGCGCGTTGCCTTTGTTCAGGCCGGGTTTGAATGGACCCGCAAACTGACCCAAGTGATTGACCACATGTCCGGCTACTGGGCCAATCCGGATCCGGGCACTGCAAACCGCGTCAGGACACTTTGGAAGGAGATGGAGCAGATTCCCATCGATCATCCCTACTCCATCAATTGGGGACCCCTCCGACCGACCACACCCCGAATGCTCGGACTTCACCCGGACCATCCCAATCCAAAGTGGAAGATCAAGAAGGACAAGAAGGCCCCAAACGATCTGGACCAGAATTGAAGCGCCTGAGCATTTCCTTGAATCAAACCCACCTCGAAATCATCTTTTTCCCGTGACCCACCCACATACCAAGAGATTCCCCGCGCTGCATTGCTGCATCCTTTTGTCGCTCCCGATGGTGACCGCCAGCCAGGCCCAGAACGCTCCTTACGACAAGGCACCGGATGCAGAGGCTCCCTACTACCGGGTCCGCTACCTGGCTTCCGAAAAGCCCGGGGAACTGATCTTTCCCGTCCAGTACACGATCTGGATCCCGGAAAGTGTGAAGACCCTTCGGGGTATCGTGGTGCATCAACATGGTTGTGGTAAAGGCTCCTGCAAGTCGGGGCAGACCGGAGCCTTTGACCTTCATTGGCAGGCGCTCGCCAAGAAGCACGACTGCGCCCTGCTCTCCCCTTCTTACGAACAGCCACAGAGCGCCAACTGCCAGATGTGGTGCGATCCACGCAATGGATCGGCAGAGGCGTTCTTCAAGGGCCTCAAGGATCTTGGCAGGATGTCCGGGCACCCTGAACTGGCGGATCTTCCTCTCGCCCTCTGGGGTCATAGCGGAGGTGGACACTGGGCCGGTGGCATGACGTTGCTTTATCCGGAAAAGGTGGCTGCAGCCTGGCTTCGTTCCGGGGTACCCCTTCTGGAAGCCAATCCCAATCGGAACACCATCAAGGTCCATGAGCTTCCAGAGGCCGCACTCAAGGTTCCCATCATGTGCAATCCGGGCACCAAGGAAGGGGTCACTGTTAAGGACGGTCGCTTCAACGGTGTCTGGCCCGCGAATGAAACCTTCTTCAAGGCCATGCGCGGCAAGGGCGCCCTGATCGGGATCGCGGTCGATCCGCTCACGAGCCACGAGTGCGGCAATCAACGCTACATGGCCATCCGCTGGCTGGATGCCTGCCTGGAGGCACGACTACCCAAACGTGCAGGCCAGCCATTGAAACCCATGCCGACCGACAAGGCCTGGCTCGCTCCCATCCTTGGCAACAAGGCCGTTGCAGAAAAATCCTTCAAGGGCGACAAGTCACTTTCCCTCTGGCTGCCAAACCAGGACATCGCCAAGGCATGGGAACACTATGTCCGCGACACCCAGATCCCGGATACAACGCCTCCCCCTGCCCCTTCGAAGGTTCAGCTCAAGAACGGCGTTCTCACGTGGGAGGCGGATGCCGACCTCGAGAGCGGCATCGCCTACTTCATCATCCACAAGGATGGAAAGCAGGTGGCCACCGTGCCAGAGAAACCCGCCAACCGTTTCGGCCGTCCCCTCTTCCAAGGCCTTCAATACAGTGACACGCCAAACACCCCACTCGTGGAAATGAGCTACAAGACCAAGGGGGAAAAGGGCAACTACGATGTGGTCGCCGTCAACACGGTTGGCTTGAGATCCAATTAGGTCTCATGAACAGGTAGGTCACTTTCGCTTTGAGGGCCCACGAAATCCGCTGCATACCCGCAGTCGATGCGTTGACAAAGGGGAGGCCCCTCCTTCGTGATGACTGAATAAGGAAAGCAGGAAGGAAGGAAACATTGATAAGGGGCGCCCCGGCGAAACGCCCCTACCTGCTATCTGTGAACGTCTTTTCCTAGTTCTGTAACCGGCCGCTACGATACGCGTCTTGGGAAGGGATGCCTCGACTTCCTTTGCCCCTGCTCCCTCTGGTCCTGCTGACTCTCAGCGCAGCAAGCGCTGCGAGTGACACAGGCACGATCAAAACGCTACTTCTCGATCCCGTGGATGCGAAGAGGGACCGTACCGTGCCGTTGAAGGTCTACCTTCCTGAGTCCAAGGAGCCTCAACCGGTCGTACTCTTTTCGCACGGGCTGGGCGGATCACGTGAAAACAATCCCTATCTCGGAAACCACTGGGCGGAAGCAGGCTATGTGTGTGTCTTCATGCAGCATATCGGAAGCGACGAGTCCGTCTGGAAGGACGCAAGGCCCCTTCAACGAATGAGGGCTCTCAAGGGCGCGACGGGAATCAAGCCCACCATGGACCGCCTTCGCGATGTTCCCTTCGTGATTGATCAGTTGGAGAAATGGAGCTCCCAGAAGGGCCATGCCCTCGAAGGGAGGATGGATCTCGATCACATCGGTCTGGCCGGACACAGTTATGGTGCTGTGACGACCCTGGGACTGACGGATCGTGACTATGGAAGGTCCGGACTGAGCATGCATGAGAAGCGGATCGATGCCTTCCTTCCCATGAGTCCCCAACCTGGAAAGGGCGAGAATCCGGAGGCCAGTTTTGGAAAGGTGTCCGTGCCGGTGCTATGCATGACAGGAACCAAGGACGGAAGCCCCATCGATCCGAAGATGGATCCAACCGACCGGCAGAAAGTCTATCAGGCCTTTCCGAAGGGCGACAAATTCCAGCTCGTCTTCGAGGGAGCAGAACACTTCGCTTTTGGAGACAGCGGCGGCTTCAGAACCCGTGGCAGGAATCCCAACCATCACCCTACCATACAGAAGATCTCCACCCACTTCTGGAACGCCTACCTCCGCAACGACAAGGAGTCCCTTGAATGGCTTCAGTCGGATGCACCCAAGAAGGTCGGTAAACTTGCCGAAGGCGACACCTGGAAGTGGAAGTAGTCCCTTACTTCAGGACACATTCAGGGTTCTTTTCGGCGGGAATGGGCGCCCCCGTAGCGGCCTGCCACTCATCCATGGCCTTTCTCATCTTCGCAAGGCGCTCCGTTTCCATGGACGCCATGTTTCTCTGTTCACCCGGGTCGTCCTTGAGATTGTAGAGGCCAACCGTGTTGTCCTCGTGAAACTCGATCAGCTTCCAGTCGCCCCTCACCATGCTGGTTGATGGAAAGCCACGCCACGAATAGGTCTTTCCACCCGGCACATCGATGATCAGTCCCCTGCCCTGAAGGTAGAGCGGATAGTGCCAGAAGATGTTTCGCTCCGGGAGCTGCCCGCCCCGAAGAAGCGGCGAAATATCGGTCCCATCAATGGGCTGCGTTGTTGGCAGCTCTCCTCCCGCCAGCCCCGCAAAGGTCGGCAGAAAATCGACGGAGGTGATGGGCGTTTGACAGCTGCTTCCCTTCTCGATACTGCCCGGCCAGCGCATCGCTGTGGGAACCCTGACGCCCGCCTCGAAAAGTGATCCCTTCTGACCACGGAGCGGCTCCAGTTGTGACACGTTCGGAAGCCCTCCGTTGTCGCTGCTGAAGACAATCAGGGTATCCTGCGCTAGGCCCAGTTCGTCCACCTTGGCCACCACACGTCCGACCGACTTGTCGACCGCATCAATCATGCCCGCATAGACCGGATTGAAATTCTCACGCTGTTGCTTCGGAAGCTTCTCAAGCTTGTCCTTGTATCTTTCGGTGATCTCCTTCCTTGCCCGATGCGGGGTATGTACATCCCAGTGGGCCAGGTAGAGGAAGAAAGGGCCCGCCTTGTTGTCCTCAATGAACTTCAAGGCCCGGTCGGTCAACTGCTCGGCCACATTGACATTGCCGTAAAAGCTCCCACCAGGACCACCCTTTCCATTGGAGGCACTGAGGTGAAAGCCCTGGGTATCGTTGCCGAGATGCCACTTGCCAAGACGTGCCGTCTGATAGCCAGCGGCCCCCAGGATTTCAGGAATACACACAAAATCCGGTTTCAGCTGGTTCGAGATCGGAAATTGCCCATCCGCCTTCCTCGCCAGCTTCTTGTCCTTGCGCCCGTTGGCCGGAACAAGCAGGCGCATGTAGGTCGTGTTTCCCTTGGATTTTCCGCCAGGGGTGTAGATGTGATGACGGGGTGTGTAGGTACCCGACATCAGGCACGCACGCGTGGGTGCACAGTTGGGACCTCCCGAATACGCCGAGGTGAAAACCATCCCTTCCGAGGCAAATCGATCCAGGTTCGGAGTCTCGAAGAACTTCGTTCCCATGAAACCCACATCCTTCCATCCAAGGTCATCCGCGAGGATGAAGATGATGTTCGGTTTCCTCTCCGCAGCCTGGAGACTCGGAATGGCAGAGGAACCCATCAGCAATACGCCCAGAAGGAACCCTATACGGTGGATGTGTTTCATAAGCATGTTGATTTGGAGTCTCGTGTTCCTGTCAGCGGGGCGTCACTTCCTTCACCCAGGCTTCATGCAGCGCTGCCAGCTTCTTCACGATTTCCGGCCTTTCCATTGCATGGTCCTTCACCTCCGGATTCTCCTCCCCAAGGTTGCGCAGTTCGTAACGCACGGGAGATCCAGCCCTCGCCGCCCGGGTGCCGATCAGCTTCCAGTCTCCCTGCCTGACCGCCCAGCCGCGGATCCATTGAAAATGCAGCACCGGATGGGCCGTGGGTGCGTCCGCCGAGTCAATGACGGGCTGAAGGCTGCGACCATCCAGCTGCACATCGGGTTTGGAGATCCCACACCACTCGAGGAGGCTGGGATACCAGTCCATGATGGTGACTGCCTGATTCCTTACAATCCCCTCGGGAAGCTTCGCAGGCCAACGAACGATCGCAGGCACCCGGACTCCTCCTTCCAGGAAGGTTCCCTTGTTCCCGATCCACTTGCCAGTGTTTCC
>CAZKNW010000046.1:0-14462 GCA_964554035.1 uncultured Verrucomicrobiota bacterium | reverse complement strand
TCGGTCCTTTACGAGCTCCTCACGGGAGCCCCTCCCTTTGAATCCTCGATGCTGATCGAAGATGGTTACGACCGGATGCGGGAGATCATCAGTCACTCTGAACCTTCCGCTCCCTCGGCAAGGCTGGATGACTACACCTTCCGGAGGTTGGAGATCGTTGCATTGAGAAGGGGCGGACAGGTCTCCGAGTTGAAGCCCCTGCTTAGGGGGGATCTTGATGCGATCACCCTCAAGGCGCTGGAGAAGGACCGGGTCAGACGCTATCCAACCGCCAATGGATTTGCGCTGGATGTCAGGAGATTCCTTTCCCGGGAACCCGTCCTTGCGAGGAAACCAAGTGCTCTCTACCGGCTGACCAAGACGATCCAGAGGCACCAAACCATGTTCGTGGCGATCTGTCTTGTCATGACCTCCCTGGTGGTCGGTAGTGGTGTTGCCATCTGGCAGGTCGTCGAGGCAAAGGAAGCAAAGGAAGAGCAGGTTCGCCTGTCAGAACTTGCCGAGAGCGAAAGGGATAGGGCGTTGCAAGCGGAGCAGGCAGCCTTGAATCAGGCCAAACTTGCAGAAAGCGAGGCGGACAAGAGTCGGATCATGGGTGACTTGTGGCAGGGAATGATCAGCGGTATCACCCCCACTTATGCCAAGGGACGGGACATCTCGGTTTTGCTGGACCGGGTGGATGACATGGTGGGAAGCCTTCAAAGGAAGCTCAGGGAACACCCCATCCACGAGGCCGAGATGCGGGAAGGGATCACGGATGTCTACTTTCAGATGGGTGTGATGGGTGATCGCATCCTGACCAATGCCCAGAGGGCGGTGGCCTTGCGCCTTGAGCATCAGGGAGCAAATCATCCCGACATCGGTCTGGCCTACGCGAGGTTGGCCATGTGCTACACGAGGATGGACGAAGAAGCCTCGGCGGCGTTCCTTCCCGACCTTGACCATGCGATTTCGGTTGTCAGGAAGGCAGGGGAAACGCACGAGGGGGTGCTTGGCGATTTGCTCCAGTTTCAGGGAGGTCTGCTCAAGAAGCTCGGACGATCGAAACAGGCCATCTCCCACTTCAGGGAGGCTTTGGCGCTTCGCGATAAAGGGGGTATCCAGCATAAGGTCGCCTGGACCAAGGGAACCTTGGGAGCGCTCCTTGTGCGGCAGGGAGATTTTGAGGAGGGACGACGGCTGCTTGCGGAATCAAGGGAGATGCGTTCCGGGATGGGTAAGGACCTTCCGGATCTGACGCACTCCCTTCACGAGCAGGGGGAACTGCATTCCAGAACCGGCGACTTCGTCAAGGCTTCGCAAGATTTCCAGAATGCCATTGAGTTGGGGGGCGTGAGCATGGAGAGAAGTCATCCAGCGATGATCAGGACGTCGAAAGCGCTGGAGCAACTTCCCAAGCCCCACCGTCCTTCTCCCGGACTTGAAAAGGCCCTGTGGGCGGACTTCCATGCGGCGAAGAGGCTGGCGGGAAGTTCCGGAGATCCTGAGAAACTCAACCTCGCCATGATGAAAACAGCCGATCGAATCTACAGTGACCTTCGTGTTGCGGATCCAGAGCCGCTTTGGAATGAAGGTCGACTCATTCTGGAAGCAAAGAGCAAGGTGCAGGACTCTGCCGGTGTGGGGCTTTACTGCCAGGCTGTAGCACTCGAGCTGAGGTCGGCCCGGGCCAACGAGGATGAGTCCCGTCTGCTTGAGGAGTCGGCGAAGCTTTATGCACTTGCTGCGGAATCACTGCAGCATCATACGAACTTTCGGATCAGGGCGATTGAGCGGCAGTCCAATGCGCTCGCCAGGCTGGGGCGGTGGCGTGAAGCGGCGGATCTTTTAAAACCCCTGATCGATTCTCCCCAACTGGGTGCCCTCTACGCGCTTCAGTTGGCGCAGTTGCAGGTCTGGCTTGGGGAGATGGAGGGCTACCATCGGACCTTCGAAGCGATCAAGAGGCGCTGGTCGGGGGCACGGAACTGGTTTGAAGTGGCCCTGGTCGTGAGGGCGGGTGTCCTGACACCGGGGGAGAACGTCGATGTGGCTGAGCTTGAGACACTGATGGATGTGAGTCTATCGTTGCCTCGCCAGGATGAGGAACCCACCGGAAGACAGTGGCTTTACAAGGCAACGGTGGCCTATCGAATGGGGGAGTGGGCCGTGGCCAAGGATCTGACCTGGAAGGCAATCGATGCCAACCCCAGAAGGATTTCCATGGTCGCCTCCGCGAAGGCCCTGAGAATGATGTGCAACTGGAGGGAAGGGCGCTTCAGTGATGCCCGCAAGGGGCTTGATCATGCCGAGATGCTGCTGGAGCCCACCTGGTTTGGTAAAGAGCGTGCGGTTCTCGGAGAGAACTGGTCGGACACCCTCTTTGCCAGGCTGCTTCTACGTGAGACAAGGCAGATGATGGAGACAGCAACCCACGCAAGGAACTAGGGGCAGGGACTCCTCCTAGGTCAGTCCGTTCAAGGTCCCGGTGCTGTCGTTGAAGGCTTCGGCCTCGATTCCCATGGCCTGCATCAGGGTGACGAACAGGTTGCTCATTGGAACGCTCTCCGGGAAGTGCAGGTAGTGGTTGTGCTTGAGACCGAGACCGCTTCCGCCAGCCAACAGCAGCGGGTAGTTGCGGTTCACATGGGTGCGGCTGTTGGTGCTGCCGTAGAGGACAACGGTCGTGTCCAGAAGGCTTTTTCCGCTGTCGCCATCCGGGGTGTCCTTCAGTCGCTGGACGAACCATGCGAGGTTTTGGGCAAGGAACTGATCGAACTTCCCGAGCACGGTTGCCTGTCCCTTCTTATTGGCCTTGTGGGCCAGGCTGTGCCAGTTGGCTTCCAGTCCGAGCGCGGCGGGAAAGGTGCGGGCCAGCGTCGGGCCATAGCTCCCGATCTGGTAGGTGGCAATGCGGGTGAGGTCGGTCTGGAAGGCGAGGAACATCAGGTCGTAGATGGCGCCGATGTAGTCCTTGGCGCCTTCGGGACTGGCATCGAGGGCGATGCTTCCCTGGTCGACATCCGGCAGGGGAACCTTCAGCCATTCGCGGGAACGCTCGACACGGATCTCAACATCCCGCACGGAGGTTTCAAACTCATCCAGTTTGCGCTGGTCGGCCTTGCCAAGGTGGCGTCGCAGGTCCTTTGACTGTCCCATGACGAGGTCCAGGATGCTTCCCGTGGTCTCGAGCCTCGCCTGGTCGCTCTTGCTCGCCTGATCCTGTCCAAACATTCTCCTGAAGATCTGCTTCGGGTCGGAGAGGGCGGGGATGGGTTGTCCCTTGGCCGAATAGGAAAGTGTGGTGGAGCGGGTCCTGGGGCCGATGCCTCCGTCGGTGGAAAGTGTCAGGGAGGGATGGCGCGTCAGGTGACCGAGTTTCGAGGCGATGACCTGGTCAAGGGAGACCGTGTTCTTGTAGACGCCATCTGTGAGGCGGCTACCGGTGAGAAAGGTGTCTCCGGTATCATGGCCATTCATGGCCCGGCAGTCGGGATGCGAGAGCCCTGTGAAGATGGAGACATCATCCATCAGTGGCTCAAGCGGTTGGAGCACGTTGGTCAGCTCGTAGTCCTTGCCCTTGCCCTTGGGAAACCATCCCCATTCGCGTTCCGGATCATTGTCCTTGGGCAGGGCGACGCCATATGGGAAAAGGATGCCGCAGAAACGGCTCGCGGTCGGTGTCTTGCCGGCAGGCTTGGCCCACGACATGGCCTCCAGCCAGGGAAGCGCGAGGCAGATGCCGGCTCCCTTCAGCGCGGTCCTTCGGTTGATTTGCCAGGATTTCATCTATTTGCTTTGAAAGGCTTCCGTTTCAACAAGGTCATGGATCAGTCTACCCAACCGGAAGTCATGGGCAATGAATTCATGGGTGAGCTTCTCGACGGTCTTCCGGTCTCCAAAATCGAGGGAACGGCCCAGCGCGTAGGAAAGCATCCGCTTCACCATGGACCGTGCAAAGTGTTCGCGCTTCTGCTCGCTCAGGTAGCGGCGCAGGTCTGAGGCTCCCGTGATGCCGGTGCCATCGGGAAGGCGGGTGGTGGCGTCCACGAGGGTCGGTTCCGGCGGTTTTTCGTTCTTCTTGCCGAGGCGGACCGGGAGGGTCTTCCTCCATTGGCCAATGGCATCGAAATGTTCCAGTGAAACTCCCCATGGATCGATTCCCTTGTGGCAGTTGGCGCAGGCCTCCCGGTCCCGATGAAGTGCGAGTTGTTCCTTCACGGACAACCCCTTGAGGTCGGGGCTTTCACTGTCGAGTTCCGGGACGTCGGGTGGTGGAGGGGCAGGTGGGGAATCGAGCAGTCGGTCGAGGATCCAGACGGCGCGCTTGATCGGATGGGCGAATTCACCGCTGGACTGGCTGACCAGGAAGGAGCCATGCCCCAGCAGCCCCCCTCTTCGCATCGCGGGAGGAAAGACGGTTCGCGCGAGATGATCGGAGCGGGGAAGCGGCTCGATTCCGTAGTGTGCCGCCAGCGAACGGTTCAGCATGCTCCAGTTCCCATTCAGCATCTCAAGGCAGCTGAGATCCCTGCGGACGAACTCCCTGAAGTAAGCGATGGATTCCTTCCGCATCTGGTCTTTCAGCGCATTGTCGAATTCAGGATAGAACTCGGGATTCACGGCGACCCGTTCCAAGGCTCCCAGGTCCAGCCATTGGTCTGCAAAGGTGCTGGAGAAGGCATCGGACCTCGGGCTCTTGAGGAGGCGGTTCACCTCGGCGGTAAGGATCTTGGGATCGTGGAGTTTGCCTTCCTTGGAGAGCCTGCTGAGCCGGGCGTCGGGCATGGTGTTCCAGAGGAAGTAGGAAAGCCGGACGGCCAATTCGTGGTCGGTCAGCTTCTGGGCGGTGTCTGTTTCGGAACGGGGTTCCACGATATAGAGGAAATGAGGGGAAACGAGCGCTGCGGCAAAGGTTTCGCGCAGGGACTCCTCAAAGGTCTTTCCGGCCCTGTGCAATCCCGCAAAGACCTGGAGGTAGGGTTTGATCTCCTCATTCGAGACGGGCCTGCGAAAGGCACGGTTCAGAAACCTTGAGATCAGTGGGCGCGCCTGTTTCAGGATGGGCTTCCCGGGGTCATGGCCTGCCATCAGGCGTTGGTGGCTTGGAGGCGGCCAACTGGTGTGGAAGGGCGTTTCAAACTCGAGGGCATCCACCTCGATTTCCAGGCGGGATCCAAAGGGAGGAGGTTCCGGCCGGGGCTTGGCCTTCTGTCCCTTTTTCGGTTTGGCAGGGATTCTCACATATTGCCGGTCGGGATAGCGCAGTTCGTTGCCGTCGGCATCGAGATAGTCGAGGAAAAGGATCATGCCGGTGATGCCGGTGTTGCCGAAGGGCACGTCACCCGCCTGGGGGTAGTCCTGCATCCAGCCCGTGAATTCAAAGGTCTGGGGTTCGCCTGATGTGAGTTCCACCTCGCCGATCACCTTGTGGGGCACGTGGACGATGCCGGGAACATGGCCGAGGGAGATTCGGATACGTGGATAACCGACGTCGTCAGGGATGGAGGCCCGCGCCGTCAGCCTGAGGTGGAAAGGCCCCTCACGGGGATACTTTTTCACATCCATGGCGAATTCAGGATTCACCGGCAGATGCCCGGCGACCTTCTTGTCCGGCAGTTTGGCTGTGATCGTATTGGCGAGAAGGTAGTGATGGATGGTGGGCTTTGGTCCTTCGACGATCGCATATTCCAGTGCCTTCCTTGCTGCGGAAAGGTAGGTCTCGATCTGGGAGGGAGACATTTCAAGGGTCGCCGCATTGTTGAGGAAACCATCTGGCGAAAGAGGTTCAGGAGGAAGCTCGGTGGAGAAGTCGCGATCCACACCCAGGAGATCCTTCAGGGTATTCGCGTATTCGTAGCGGGTGAGGCGACGCATCATCACGCGTCCGCTGGTGAACCGTCTGGCCGCAGCGGCCTCCTCCAGGGATTGTGTCACCCAGTCCACAAGGATGGCACGCTCCGAGACCTTTGGCTGATCCGCCTTCTCCGGAGGCATCTCACCGAGGTTCAACTGGTCGAGGACGTCGTGCCATGTCTCGGCATCCATGCCCTGGATCAGGTCCGGATTGAGCTCGTCCATGCGGAGCCCGCTCTTCTGCTTCTGCTCTCCGTGGCAATCGAAGCAGTAACGCTGAAGGAGGGGGCGCACCTTGGATTCATAGGTCCCGGCCAGGCGGGCCTGATCGGCGGAAAGCCCTTGGATCAGGCAGAGCAGGATGATTCCTATGACGGTGGTGCGGGACATGTGCTTGCAGTGGACGGGGAAGGGATAGCAAATCTTCAATCGGGAGGGCAGCACAGAAAATGATGTGAAGGGTCGAGCTCCCGCGAGTCCCATTTGTATGAGCAGGGCGTTCGGATACGGTTGGCCGACGATGGCGCCAATGACTTGAAGTGGACCGTGGAGGAGCTTGGCCCTCCATTTCCGAAAACGCTTGCCGTTTTCAGACTTTCGGTAAATTTCACCCTAACCATGCCAGAAAGCAGTGCCACCAGCAGTGAAACCTCCGTGAGCTCGAGCAAGGAACCCGTTGTTTCGGGAACGCCTCGTCCGACGCGCCTCAAGCCGAAGGTGCTCAAGCTCGTGCGCCGTCTGCATCTTTACTTCGGCTTGTTTCTTCTGCCATGGGTTTTTCTCTATGGAATCACGGGTGCCATGTACAATCACATGGGGCTTTTTCCCGCTGTGGAGATTCAGAACGTTCCTTCCGGTGCCCTGGCCGACAGCGCGTTGAAGAATTTTCCAGAGCCGGAGGTGCTGGCGGGGCAGGTCGTGGCCGAACTCCGGAAGGCTGCGCCTGGCTCAACGATCGCCCTGAACGCGAACCACGGGGCCGCCTTCAACAACGACCTGATGCTGGAGACCTGGGTGGATGGCGAAAAGAAGGTGGTTCACTTCAACCCCGTGGATTTCTCGGCGAAGGTGGTGACGCCTCCAGATGAAGGCGAGAAGAAGGCCCAGACCCCAATGTTGAATGGGGTGAAGAATGTTCGCGTGGAACCCAATCCCCACCGCATGGCCGAAGCAGCTGCTCTGGTCGCACTCAAGGCGGCCGGGCTCGGTGGCGGAGGACGTTTCAACCCGGTCGGATGGTGCAAATTGAACTTCCTGGCCGATATCGATGGCGAAACGGCGAGGGTGACCTATGTGCTCCGGGATGGGCACGTGGATGTGACGAAGTTTACCGGCGAGGATGGAATGAACACGCGCCAGTTCTTCCTCAGGATGCATTCCTTTCACGGTAGGGGGGCGTCATGGAGCGCCCGCAACCTCTGGTCGCTGTTCATCGACCTGATGGCCTTTGCCATGGTGATGTGGGGTGTGACCGGGATCGTGATGTGGTGGCAGCTGAAAAGCGTCAGGGTCGTGGGCGGGATCGTTTTGATCCTAAGCGTCATCGTGGCCACCATGGTGGCGCTGGGGTTGGAGAACTTCCATGCGATGACCCGGATGTAGATCACTGCCTGAGCTCGGCCTCATGGATGATGCAGGTCGTGTCGAAGGCCCCAACGGCACCGTTGGTTCCGTCCGGGATTTCCCAGAACCTGAAGAGTCCGAGTTGCGTGATCCGGCCGCTCCACGAAAGATGTGGCTCCGAATCGAGTTGGGTTTCGATCGATACCCTTCCTGAAGCCTTTGGCTGCACATCGATAACCAGGGACTGGCGTTTGCCGGTCTTGATGCGACTGGGAACACCGGTTGGATTGGTTTAGACCGGTTGGCCGTCGATCAACGCAATTCCATCCGTCTTGCCACCAAAACCTCCCATCACCACCTGGCAGTGCCTGTCGCCCACCGGAATCACCGCGACCACGGATTGGGATGGGCCTGTCAGGGTGTAGTCGATCTTCAACTGGTAGCCGCGGGAGGCATCAAAGGCCTTTGGAAAAGACAAGGCATGCAGTGCCGGTTTTTCAGGATCGAGTAGTTGCAGGCCTGCGTCATTGAACTGCCATTTGCCCCGAATGCCGCCCTGAGGGTTGGATGCGTCGAGCAGGGAGACGGACTTGCCGAGTGGCGCGGATGGTTTCGTTGGGGCAGCCGCGGCAGAAGGGATGGTTTTTCCTGTCTTCACGATGACTTGTCCGAAAACGCCCTTGGATCCGGCACCGGTCCAAAGTGCAACACCGGTGCCCTTCTTGGCAAAGGGTCTGGTGATGACCATGACGGGATCGGGAAGATCACCTGCGCGCACCCTGATGTTCGTGTCTGCGATCTCCAAGACCAGCTTCTGCCATTGATCAGGTTTTAGGGGACAGGTCTTCTCGTAGACGTCGGGGAAGCGGCCGCGCAGTGTCCGCCAGGAGTTCTCGGGTTCGGACACATACTGGATGGCATGCCGTCGGCTGACTGGATCCGGATCCTGGAAGCGAAAGGGCCTGAAGTAGACCGCCTCGTAGGAACGTTCATTCTCCAGATGAAAGGCGATTCCCACGAAGGGGTTTCCCTTGTCTGCGAAGATATCGACCTCGATGACGCCTGTCCTGAGGGAGGCTCCCTCGATCAACAGCATCTGCTGGGTGACACCTTCCTGAGTGGGTGTGAGTTCGATGGCCTGTTGGTTTGCGACATTCCTGGCTGACGACCTGGCGGAGACGAGCCTGTGCCTGGAGTCAGCGAGTTGCCCGGGAGCCCATGTTTGCGCTGGAACGGGCGTCGGCAGACCTGAGAGGGCGAGTCCGGTGAGGGTGAGAATCAGGTTTCGGATGAGAGAGTTGATCGACATGTTGAAACCTCTAGCAGGCCTGGATGAACCCCGATTGGGTTCCGGATGAAAAGTTTTTCATAATCACGTCGGGAGGATGACAGCGTGTTTCCAAAAGCCTAGCTTTCCGGAGGTGCGCATCCTCCTTGCAGAAGACGAGAAAAAGACGGCTGATTTCATTCGGCTGGGACTGGAGGAGCATGGGCATTCCGTCGAGATCTGTCCACGAGGTGACGATGCCCTCGAACTCGCGATGGAATCGACCTACGACGTGATCATCCTCGATGTCATGATGCCGGGACGCGATGGACTGAGCGTGCTTGCTGAGTTGAGGCGCGCCCACAAGGACTGCCCGGTGCTGCTGCTGACGGCGAGAGGCGCCTTGAATGAGCGGCTGGAGGGTTTCGAGACGGGGGCAGATGATTACCTGACCAAACCCTTCTACATCGAAGAGCTGGTGGCGCGAGTCCATACGCTGCTTCGACGGAGTTCCGGTCAGCCACACAGCCTGGTGGAAAACGGACCGGTTCGCCTGAACCTGATCACGCGTGAGGTTCATTGTTCAGGCCAGTTGCTGGACCTGACCGTCCGGGAATTCTCACTGCTCGAACAACTGGCCATCAAGCCGGACCGTGTGCTTTCCCGTTCGCAGCTCTACGCCCACGTCTGGAACATCGACTACGATCCCGGAACCAACCTCGTGGACGTCTACATCAAGCGCCTGCGACAAAAGATCCGTGAAACAGGTGTTGAGGATCCCATCGAAACGGTCCGGGGCGTCGGATACCGCATGAGGCGGATGGCTCCATGAAACTTTCGCTCAAACTGCGGCTGGCCCTGTTGTCTGCGACTGGAATGGTCGTTCTTGGCTCGATCGGCGGAGCAATGGTCTGGAATCGGACGGTCGAGACGGGCAGGGAGTCCATTGACAACCTGCTCAAGCTTCCGGCACGACGCCTGACGGAGCGTACTGGTTGGGATACCCGTTGGGAACGGTTCGACCTGAGTCTCAGGCTTGTCTATGGAGAGGCTTTCCGGGAGAAGCTGATCGTCCGCGTGGTCGGGCACAGGATGGGCAACCCGGTGTATTTCGAATCGAGGAACTGGCCCGAGGATCTCGTGGTCTCCCATCCCGAGGATCCCGCCATTCCGCCTCCTTCCATGAACGGGCTTTTTCCAGTTCGGGAACCCTATCTTTACCGGACAACCACCTTCGATGGGCGTCCTTGGCGGATGGCCAACCTTGCCAATGCGGATCTCACTCTCCACGTGGGTCTGCCTCTGGATGAACTTCAGAAGGAGGAAGGCCGGTTGGCCTGGCAGATAGGAACCCTCGTGATCGCAGTGTCGCTGATGGTCTTTGGTGCGACCTGGTGGATCAGTCGACGGTCCCTCACTCCGGTGGATGCGATTGCCGATGCGGCCGCCGAACTCACGGCGCGTGACCTGTCGCTGCGCGTGGATGTGGGAGTCGGTACGGATGACGAGATCCACAGATTGATCACGGTCATCAATGGGATGATGGATCGCCTTGAGAAGAGCTTTCAACAAGCGGCACGTTTCAGTGCGGATGCCTCTCATGAGCTGAGGACGCCTCTGACCAATCTCTATGCCGAGGTGTCCCGCCTGCTCAATGAGGGGGAACGGAGCGACACGGAGCGTGAGTCGCTCGCCAGCATGCTGGAGGAGCTGGAACGGCTTCGTTCGGTGCTCAGTGGGCTGCTTCTCCTTTCGAAGGCGGACGCAGGCAGACTGGAACATGAGAAGATGCCTGTGAATGTTGCGGAATGCCTCCGCAGGCTTTGTGAGGATTATGAAATCCTTGCGGGGGATCAGGGCATCAAGCTTGCCTGGGATCTTCCTGAGAACATCCGGATCGAGGGCGACGAAATCCTGCTTCAACAGGCCTTTCACAATCTCCTTCGTAACGCGATCCAACACAATCGCAGCGGGGGCTTTGTCAAGGTGAAGGCGTGGGAGGATGATGAGGGATTCGCACTCAGGGTTAGCAACTCGGGTCAGCCCATTGAAGGGGAGTGGAGGCAGAGGATCTTCGAACGCTTTTCCAAGGCACCCGGGCAGGGGAATTCAAATGGCTATGGCCTGGGACTCAATCTCGTCGTGGAAATCCTCCGTGCCCACGGAGGAACGCTTTCACTGGAATCATCGACCTCTGAGGCGACGGCTTTTCTGGTCAGGTTCCGGGTTAGGAGGTAGGAGGCGGGTTGATCGCCACGTAGACGAAGATCGTTCCAAAAGAGAGCATCAGGACGAGCATTATCAGAAAGCTCTTTTTGAAAAGGCTACGCATGGTCTGAAGTTCAGAAAAGGCTGGGGAGGATGGATCAAGATCTTTGGCGCCCCGTAGAAACCAAAAAACGAAGCGAAGATGGGCAGCGAGTTCGTACATGCGAAGATCGGAACCGATTCGAGGTCTCCCCAAACTGCTCCAAATTTCCGGTTCATGTGTCTCCAAGGCCCTGAGAAATCCAAAGACTGAGCGAAGATACCGGATGTTCAGGATGAAGTTGAAGATGAACAAGGCGATCCAAAGAACGAAGAAGATGGCGAGAATCGTTAGGTGCGAGGCGTCTCCCATATCGTTTGTTCCTACCTAGAGCCGCTCCAGAGATCCGCACTTTGGTAGGCATCGCGGATCCGCCATTCCCTCAGGATGGCCAGTAGTTCCCCCTTCTTTTCTCCATGATCGTCGCTGTCCCAAAGATTGTTCACTTCAGCCGGATCCTTCTTGAGATCGAAGAGCTGTCCCCATGGCTCATCCAGGAAATGGACGAGTTTCCAGTCCTCCGTCCGGACCATGGTCATGAACTTGGTCTCGGTCAGGTTGCCATCCTTGGCCTGTTCGGCAAAGACGACGTCCCGCGCGCAGTTCCTGGGATCGCCATTGGGGTCCAACATGGGCATGAGGCTGCGCGCTGCCATGGGCTCGGGTTTGGGAATGTTGGCCAGTTCCATGAGAGTCGGACCGAGGTCCATCTGGTGGACGAGTTCGTTGATCTCGCGATGTTCTCCGAAGCGCCCGTCTGGTGCCCATACGATCATAGGCACCCGGGTCACGGCATCATACATCGTCCATTTCTGGCTGTGGCCATGGTCCGTCATGCAGTCTCCATGGTCGGAGGTGAAGATGATGATGGAATTTTTCAGGTAATCCTTTTCCTCGAGCGCCTTGAGAATCTCGCCCACCTTTTCGTCGATCATGGTGACGTTGGCGAGGTAGTAGGCACGCTGCCGTTGGCGCTGCTCGGGTGTGGGATCGAGAAGGAAGTGCACCGAATCGTGATCCACCTCGTTGTTGTGGATGCGCATCGCCTTCAGGGGCTCCGGCTGGTTGTCGAGGTCCTCCTGGGAAACGGGTGCGATGTTCAGGTCCTTCTTGAGGTAGGGCTCCGCATACCTTGGGACCGGATCATAGGGAGGATGGGGACCGGGGAAGCCGATCTGCAGGAAGAGGGGTTCCGAGGCGGGATAATTCCGGATCCAGTGGGTCGCCATGTCGCCGACGAAGTTGTCGGGGTGCATGTCTTCATCGAGCTTCCATTCAAAGGCTCCGATGCGATCCTTGTAGTCGGGCCACTGCCGGTAGAGTTCACGCTGCTGCTTGACCAGTCCCCGTGCACGTAGCGCCTTGTCCCATTCATCGTAGAAGTAGCGTCCTTCCAGGTATCGGTCCTTGTTCTCCACAACATAGCGCTGATCAAAGCCCATGGGCGTGAGGAAGGGCCAAGTATGCATCTTGCCGATGTTGATGGTCTGGTAGCCGCCCTTCTGGAGATCCTCGATCCAGCCGTGCTGCCACTGGTCGGCGTTCTTCAGGATGCCGGTGGTGTGGGGGTAGTGTCCGGTAAAAAGGCTGGCCCTTGCCGGGGCGCAGGAGGCGGCGGTGATGAAACAGTTGTTGAACACGATGCCCTCGTTGTGGATGCGATCGAGGTTGGGTGTGTCCATGTAGTCGAAGCCGGCGGCACGAATGGTGTCGAAACGCTGCTGGTCCGTGATGATGAAGATGATGTTGGGTCGCTGCTCAGGCATTTCAGGGAAGGGATACGGCAAAGATCTGTGTCAGGATGAACTCGGAACCAAAGCCGGTCAGCAGGGCCACCTCGGTGACGACAGCCCGCTTCCGGGGATCGAAGTTCGCGATCACGCCTCCAATGATGAGGATCATGGCCGAGGTGGCAAGTGAGTAGGAAACGGCGGTCCATTGCATCAGGCCGACGTAGCTCAGGAGGACGGTAAGGCAGGCCAGCGCCTTGCGGTAGTGCCGGGGCGTGGTTGGAAGGGGCTGCTCCTCCAGTTTGTTCTTCTCCAGCCAAACCACCATAACGAGCAGCAGCACGATTCCTCCCGCAAAGGCAGGATAAGGGGGGAGTTCCGGAGGCGACTCCACCTGCGGTGGGTTCATGGCCGCGATCCGTGTCTTGAGGTGGTCATCCAGTCGCCAGCCCCGTTTGAAGCCGATTCCAATGGCCCATTCTGTGAGCGTGTTGCGGACAACGGTGTCGTTCATTGCCAACAGAAGGGCCGTGGAGAATCTGTGGATGACATCCGGAGGGGTGCCCTTGGGTGCCCACCAGTAGTAGGCATTGCTGGACGTGACATCGACTCCCTGCTGGATGCAGGTCTTGACCTCGCGAAGTGCGTTTGCCGGTTCCTCGGAGAGGATGGCCAGGGCGCGGATGTTCTTGTCCGGTGCCGTTCCCTCGTCCGAGCGGTAGCTGAGGTACTCGGCGAGTGAAAAGATGCCGGCATCGAGGTGTCCGCCGATGAGGCTGATGTAGCGTTTCTGGCCCCCGCCCGTGGTGACCATGTTGAGTCGGGCACCGGGATGGGCCGCTTCCAAGTTCAGTGCCGTGAAGTGGGCGGGTGAACCCAGGTTGGCCCCGAAGCGGATGGTGTCCGGATTCCTTTTGGCATCCTCGAGCAGATCAACAATGGTCTGGTAGGGGGAATCCTCCCTGACGACAACCAGCAACTCGATCTCGCCCGACATGGCGATGCATTCAAAGTCGTCGGGTCCGAAGGGGACGGCACCGGACAACTGGGAGGTGATGATCGATTCGTGGTGACAGAGGATACGGTAGCCATCGGGTCTGGAGTCCTTCACGAAACGGCTGCCTATGGTGCCGCTGCCACCCGGTTGGTTCAGCACGACCAGGGGCTGGGTGAGGAATCGGTTGTCGGCAATCGACTTTCCAATGAGCCGGACAAAGGCATCGGTGCCGCCCCCCGCGTTGTAGGGAACCACCACCTGGATCGGGCTTCTCGGGAAGTCGGTGTCGCCGTCGGCCTGGAAAAGGGAGAGCACCTTCCAGCCAATGAGGAGCGAGATGAGAGACCTCAGGATGAGGGGGCGCCAGCGTGTCATTGCTGAACCTCCTTTCGCGCAATGCGTCTCCGGATTCCGGGAGCACCCAGGAGGATTCCGGCGATGACGAGGAAGAGCAGGGACAGCGGACGAGTGATGATGGGGAGCCAGTTTCCATTTGTGGCCATCAGGCCTGCGCTCAGGTTCTCCTCGGCAATTGGCCACAGCACGAATCCAAGGACAAAGGGTGCAAGGGGGATTCTCTTGTGGTCGAGAAACAGGCCGATGAGTCCAAAGGCGAGCATGACCCAGACATCGAAGATCCGGTTGGCCAGTGCATAGGAACCAACCACGCAGAAGGCGAGGATCACGGGGAGGAGCAGGGACTTGGGAATCAAGGCCAGTTTCGAGAGGAAGCGCATGGAGCGTCCCATGATGAGCAGCATG
>CAZKNW010000045.1:0-14510 GCA_964554035.1 uncultured Verrucomicrobiota bacterium | reverse complement strand
GTTGCCGCTGTAGGCCTGGGCCACATAGACGCCGTCGGTGTCTCCTTCAAAGGCGAACTGGTTTGGTTTCAACCCCTTTTCCTCCTCGGCAAAGATAAGTTCCGTGATGAACTTGGCGGCACGTTTTGGAAGGTCTGCCTTGGAACCGTCCAGCTTGGCGGAAATCACTCCGCTTGCCACGGGGAAGTCGTCGAAATAGCTCGGCGTGCTGCTGGAGGAAAGGGTTCCGACGGAGTCCCGGCCGGCGGGAAACTGGTTTGCGTTGAGTTCGTAGATCTCAATGATCCAGCTCAGGGGATTGCGTGCGATGGAGTCCACCGAGACGATGAATTCGCCTGTTTCCGACTTGTCTGGGTTCTGGATGGAGGTCTCTAGCCGGACAGGCGTGATGGCATAGTCGGGATTCAGGGCGTTGGTGTAGGAGGTGGGAGGAAGGGGGGCTGCGGAAAGCTGTTGGGCCGGTGGTTGGAGGGCTGCTTCCAGCAGTTCAATCAGGGCCTCGTCAAACCGGGCATCATTGAAGTAGTCCCTTCCATCCACAGCAATGTCCTCTATCAGGGTGGCCAGCGGCGCGAGTTGGGTCAGGGTGTTGAGTAAATCGATGGTTTCCGTCGCCTCAGGGTCTTCCCGGGTGGCCAGCACCGGGTTGACAAAGGCCATGGCCCGGGCGGTCGGGAGTGAGTCAATGGTCAATGAGGCATCCCGCGGCAGGGCCACGCAAAGGAAGATGGGATCGCTCGAACTGCGGAAGGCTGTGATCAGGAGTGCGCGATCCAGGGGAACGACGATGTCGAAGGTCCCGTCCACGCTATTGACCGCGACGGAACCGTCCGTGCCGGAGATCTCATACCCTGCGAGGGAGACTCCAGCAGGAGGGGAGAAGACTCCTGAGATGGCACGATCGATCCTGAGCGACAGACCTGTATCGCTGAACTCGCCATCGTCCTCCTTGTAGAAGATGCCTCCGGTGGTGGCGTTTCCCGGGACGACGAAGGTGATCTCGGTGGAAGTGACGGAACTGGGGGTGATCTCCGTTTCATCCAGTCTCAGCGTCAGGTTGGCCGAGGTGTTGAAGGAGCTCCCGGTCAGGGTGATGGATTCACCCGGCAGGGCGGTGTTCTGTGAGATGCCCGTGAAGGCCGCATGGGCAGAGGTACAAAGGCACAGCAGGGCAGTTAGGATTAGGGAGGTCTTGGTTTTCATCCTTGCAGCTGTTCGCGCTGCTAAGGAGACAACGGTCAGGGGCGCTTTTTGTCAACCCATGCCTCGACGCGCTTTTCCAGGATCTGCAGGGGAACAGCCCCAGATTCGAGGACGGTATCGTGGAAGTCCCGGATATCGAAGCGGTCGCCAAGGGCTTCCATGGCCTTCTTCCTCAATTCGAGGATCTTCAGCTGACCGATCTTGTAGGCCAGGGCCTGTCCGGGCCAGACGATGTAGCGGTCGATCTCCACGATGATGTCGTGCTCGGACTTGCCGGCGTTGTCCTTGAAATAGTCGATGGCCTTTTGGCGGGACCAGCCCTTGGCGTGCATGCCGGTATCGACCACGAGCCGGATGGCGCGCCACATTTCGTAGGTCAGTGCTCCGAAATGTGAATAGGGATCCTCATAGAACCCCATCATCTGGCCGAGGCTTTCGGAATAGAGTCCCCAACCCTCGATGTAGGCGGTGTAGTGGGCCTTGCGGCGAAAGTTGGGCACGTCCTCCAGTTCATCGGCGATGGAAAGCTGAAGGTGGTGGCCGGGAACAGCTTCATGGAGCGTCAGTGCCTCCATCTCCCATCGGGGGCGACTGCTCAGGTCGTAGGTGTTTGCATAGAAGTAGCCTGGGCGTCCCGCATCGACGGAACCCGGCATGTAGTAGGCCGTCGTCTGCGACTTCTCGGAGTAGGAGGGGATGGGACGGATTCCATAGGGCTGCCGTGGCAGGCGTCCAAAAAGCTTTGGAAGCTCAGGGTCCGCGCGCTTGGCGATGTCCCGGTATTCCGCCAGCAATCCCCTGGCTGACTCATGAAAAAACTGGGGGTCGGTGCGGAGAAATTCAAAGAACTCATGGAGGGTTCCCACGAAACCGGTCTCCTTCATGATGGAAACCATTTCACCACGGATCCTCTTCACTTCACTCAATCCGATCTCGTGGATCTCATCCGGTGAAAGGTCGGTGGTGGTCGATTGCTGGGCCCGCAGGGCATACCACTCCTTGCCGTTTGGCATCTCGGACATGCCAATGGATTCGCGGCAGCCGGGTAGGAATTCGTCCTTCAGGAATTGGTGAAGCCTTGCGAAGGCGGGCTGTCCTTTTTCCAACCAGGCATCACCGGCATTCTGTTTGAGTTTGGCAAAGCGGTCCTCATCCACCAGGGCGGGGCGCTTGTGGAAGGCCTTCAGGATGGGCGATTGATCGAGGCTGAACTCAAGCTGCTTCTCCACCTGCAACGGAAGATCGCGAACGGTGATGCGCGGTGGAGTGACTCCCTTCGCCATCCCGCGCTTCATGAGAGCAATGTGCTGATCGACCAGGTCGGGAAGTTTCTCTATGCGGCTGATGATGTCCTCCAGCTCCGGAGCACTCTGCGAGGGCATCATTCCCAGCATCATGGGAACCTCCCGTTGGATTCCGTTCATCTGGCTGATCACAAGAAGTTCCTCGGGGAACTGGAGGCGCTTCTCGGCGCTTCTCAGGCTGTGGAGGAAAAGGTCGTAGCTGAGTTGGTCTGCCTCGCTCAGCCTGGACCTGTCGATCGAGTTGAAGGCATTGAGCGCATGTGGAAGGATACCCTTGCGCTCTTCGATGATTTCTTCCGAGTAGTCGGTCCAGCGGTCGTTTTCCCCCTTGTAGCCGTTCCATGTGGCGGATTCTGGGGAAGTCTTCATCTGGAAGTCCCACTGCTGGTCGAAAAAGAGGTGAAGGCGTTCCGCGTTGCCCAAACCATTCTTGTTCTCCTCAAGGTCCTTCAGTTGTTTCAGGTATCCGTCGATCAGCTCGGACCCCGAGGCATGGAGGGTCAGCAAGAGGAGGCTGATACCGAGGAAGAGTGACTTCATGGGGCGGAGTATGGGTGGGATGCCTGCTGTGGGCAACAGGAAGGGAAGGAAGGGAAATGTCGAAATGGGATCTACTTGTCGCGCTTTGTCTGCATGGAGACGAGCTCGGTCGAGACCATGGAAAGCAGGATGGCGCCGGCAAAGACGTAGAGCCCCGGCTGGGGCGTCGCATCGGCCAGGGACTTCGCCTTGACGAGGACGATGAGGATGGCCAACACGAAGACATCCAGCATCGACCACTTGCCCAGCCAGCTGATCCAGTCCAATGCCTTCCTGGATGTCGTGGCATCCACCTTGCCCGACCAGACCCACGAGACGGTGGCGAGTTTCGCGACAGGAAACAGCACCGAGAACAGGAAGATGATGATGGCGAGAATATACATGCCGTCGCTCCACATCTTACCGATGCTTTTCAGAAGGGTATGATCGTTGGTGAAGAAGAAGAGTTTCTCGGTCCGCATGAAGGGCAGGAAGTAGCTGGCAAGCAAGAGCCCGCTGCTGATGAAGAGCAGCGGGCTGACTAGCTTTTCCTGTTTGAGATTCATGTCCGGGGTAACACGCTGTTGTCCTTCCAGCATCGGGACGGTGGGCCTAGCTGACAGCGTCCTCAATTTCATCCCCGGCTTCCTCGAGATCCTCCCCGATACCCTCCACTGTGTTACAGCCCACCAGCAATGGAACGATGGCTGCGGAGAAAAGAGCCATGGTCAGGGACTTGATGATGGTTTGTTTCTTATGTTGCTGCCTCATCATATTAGATTACCTAACACGATTTCGGGTTTCTGCAACCGGACGACCGGGGAGGTTCCATTGTTCTTGTTGCTGAAAAGAGGGTTGATAGAGTCCCGCGCTCCATGGCGAACGACCTCGGAACAACCCTGATCTCGGCGGATGAAGTGGGCGTGCGGTTCAATGACCGCACGGTGCTTTCGGGCGCCACGCTGTCGGTGGTGGAGGGGCAGCGGGTTGGCCTCGTCGGCAGAAACGGCTGTGGGAAGTCCACTTTCCTGAAACTGCTCAATGGGGACCTGAGTCCGAACGAGGGAAACATCTCCCGCAAGCGTGGACTGCGCCTCGGATACCTCTCTCAGAACTTTACGCTGAATCCTGAAATCCCGGTCTGGGACAACATCATCGAGGGGGCTGCGGACCTACAGGCGCTGCTGGATGAATTCGAGTCGCCGGACACCTCCATGGAGCGGCATACGGAGCTGGAGGAACAGATCCTGGCCTGCGATGGCTGGGGACTACACTCGCGGGTCGAGACGGTCATGACCCACCTTCATACTCCGCCCGCCGAAAGCAGTGTAAAGGGCCTTTCCGGGGGAGAGCTGCGGCGCGTGGCCATGGCGCGGGCACTGGTGGGGCAGCCCGAGATGCTGATCCTCGATGAGCCCACCAACCACCTGGACCCCGATTCCATTGAGTGGCTGGGGAACTTCCTTCTGGGTTACAAGGGGGCATTCCTCGTGGTCACTCATGACCGCTACTTCCTCGACAAGGTCACCAACAACATTGTCGAGCTGGCAAACGGACGTTTCTACAGCTACACGGGCAACTACTCGGATTACCTCATTGCCAAGGCGGAGCGACTCGCCACCGAGGCCAACACCGAGCGCAATCGACAACGCTTCCTCGAGAAGGAACTCGATTGGGCCCGGCGTCAGCCCAAGGCGCGGACCACCAAGTCCAAGAGCCGTCTGGACCGGATTGACGATGTCATGAACCAGGGGCCGCCTGAGGCCGAGGTGGACATGGAGCTGGTGATTCCTCCTCCTCCCCAGCTGGGCAACCGGATCATGGACATCCACAACCTTGGCGTCACGCTGGGCGACAGGGAGCTGATCAAGGGATTCTCCTTCACCTTCGAGCGTGGCATGAAGATCGGCGTGGCCGGACAGAACGGTGTCGGGAAGACCACCCTTTTGCGCGTGATCATGGAGGAGTTGAAGCCCAACGAGGGTACTGCCAAGAGCGGGTCGCTCACCGAGTTCAACTACGTCGACCAGTCGCGTCTACAGCTCGATGACAAGAAGACGGTCCTGGAGGAAGCCAGCGATGGGAGCGAGTTTGTCGTCTTTGGCAACGGACGTCTTTCCGTGCGTGCCTACCTGAAGCGCTTTCTCTTCGCCGATGACCGCATCGGCACCAAGGTCGAGCTCCTGAGTGGTGGCGAGCGTAGTCGCCTCATGCTCGCCAAGGTGCTCAAGCGTGGTGGCAATTTCCTGATCCTCGATGAGCCCACCAATGACCTGGACCTGGCGTCATTGCGGATCCTTGAGGAGGCATTGATCGCTTTCCCGGGCGTGGTGCTGGTGGTCAGTCATGATCGTTATTTCCTGAACCGTGTCTGCAACGGGATCCTCGCCTTCGAAGGCAACGGGCAGGTGGCCTACAGCACCGGCAACTACGACTACTACATTGAGAAGAAGGAACGTGCCGAGGCGGATCGTCAGGCAGCAGAGAAGGCGGTGAAGGCGTCACAGCCCAAGGCGAAGCCGGCCGAAGCCAAGCCCCGCAAGCTGACCTGGAAGGAACAGAAGGAACTTGAGGGCATGGAGGAGCTCCTGATGGAAAAGGAGACCGAGATCGAGGAAATGGAATCCGTCTTCGCCCAGCCCGACTTCCACGAAAAGCACGGTCACCGCACCAAGGAGATCCAGGAGGAACTGGAACAGAAAAAGGCCGAGCTGGCGGAGCTCTACGCCCGCTGGGAGGAGCTGGAGGCCCTGAAGTAGGTGGGGCTTACAGCCGGCAATTCGATGACACCGTCATTCGAAGCGCTCGATGTATCGGCGTCCCTGTGTGTGCCGCGCACCTTTCCGTTCTTGGCGTCTCGTTGGTCCCTTCAGGACCATTGTAATCTTTTCGTCCGTTTCCCCGGGTTGTCACCCGCGGCTACACGCGTTGACCTCTCCGAAGTCGATTCTTCATGAACCCTCTGTTCTCTCTGTTGCCTCCCGTTCAAGACCATTTCGTCAGAAAGTCACCGTGTGGGGCCAGCCGTAGACGTCGCGCTTGATGGGCTTGCGCTCCTCGTTCATGGGGTGGAACTGGAGTTGGGTCGTTCGTCGTTTCGTGTCGAAGAGGATGATGCCGTAGCCGTTCAGTCCGTTGCCGGCTCCATACATGGTGACCTTGTTCCCGAATCGATCATGGAACTCGCCTGTGTTCTCCGGTGCTCCAATGGCGCGGTTTTGTCCTGCTTCCAACGGTTCCCACTTGCGGCTGGCTCGGGAGGAGAAGGAAGGAAGGGAGTAGGCGACAGGGCCGTCGTCGAACTCTTCGACGCCATGGCGTCCGAGTGTGCCCAGGTGAACGTCGCCGTGAAGCAGGACGACGGGGGCGTCACCAATCGCCTTCAGGGCCCGGTTCCTTCCGGATTGCGGCCAGGCGTTGGAATCAGTGTCGGCGGAAGTGGGTGAATACATGGCGACGTGCGCCCAAGGGCTTTGGGAAAGCACGGCCCCGATGCTTCCGGATCTCTTCAGGTTGTCCGCCCATTTCTTCAGGAAGACCTCCTGTTCCTTTCCGAGGAGTTGAAGATCCGGGCGATCCAACTGGGTGCAGTCGTAGTCCGGATCCAGCACGACCTCAATCTGGAAGTCCGTCTTGCGGGGATTGGGCCAGCGGAACCCAGGTGGGGCGATCAGTTTCTTGATGACCTCCGAAGGGGCGCTCTTGAACTTGCGATCCTCAAGGATGGCGAAGTGCACGCCGCCATATTCCAAGGCGGTGTAGTAGGCACGGATCCCATCACCGTGGGGACCGGGATGGATGGGATCCGGCATCTGGGCGGTCTGCGTGTACTCGGCCGCGTTGACCCAGTCCGGATGGGTCGGGTAACCGCCTGTGGTTCGATCACCTTTCATCCGCACGCCGCCCTTGCCCCAGAGATCGTTGGCGAAGACGTCGTGATCATCGGTCAGCATGAGGGTGGGCCGGTCGCGCATGAGGCTTCCGAAGGCCTCTCCGAACTTGCGATACTTCTCGAGGTAGTTGGCCATTCCCTTGGGGACTTCCTCTTTGGTCATGGCGCGAAACATCGGACTCCCATAGTCGTTCTCATAGATCTGGTCTCCTGAGAAGAAGACAATGTCCGGATCATGCGCGATCAGTTCGCCGATGGCTTCCCTCCATGGCCAACCAATGTCCTTGTGGCAGGAAAGTCCGGCCATCTTCACGACAGAACCCGCCTTGGGTTCAGCCCGGAAGATGCCCTCCCATTCGGAGTCATCACAGGTCAAACGGAAGAAGGTCTCCTGGAACCGTGGCCAGGATTCCAGCCTGAACAAGGCGGTGGCGGTCAGGTGGTCGACCTCCTGGGTGGCCTTGGGTTGCCATGGCTCGTCAGCACTTCCGCGGAGCCAGAGCTTCACGGTTTCCTTCCTGGCCGGTGCCGTGGGGTCGGTATCCAGGTGCACGAGGAGCTTCATGGTTCCCAGGTGCTGGCAGTATTGGCTCCAGAGGATCTCCGTGGCTTGGACATGCGGAGCCAGGGGTGGAAAGCTGGAAAAAAGACTTAGCAAAAGGAGGAAAAGGACAGGGAGACTCTTTGTTGGTCGAATCATGGCGAGGTGTCCCTGATTAAGCGGATTCGGCCGGAGGGATTCCAGTTTCAAATCGACAAGCCCAGATTGAATTCCGGGACGGTGGTGACGGGTCAGGTCAGCAGTATTTCCAGGTAGGGAAGGTCGCTTGGGCTGGTGGCCTTGGGGTTGGGATCGGGCCAGGCTATGAGGGAGACGGGTTGGCCGATCAGTTCGCAGGCGGCCGTGTCGTCGGTGATCGAAAGGCCTCTCTCCTTCACGGCGGCGAGGGCCTTCTTGATGACCTCGGCCTGGAAGGTCTGCGGGGTCTGGACGGCCCAGAGTGTGGAACGATCCAGGTGGGCGCCTATGGTCTGTCCGTCTTCCGAGGACTTGATGGTGTCCACGACCCGGCTTGCCGCGACGGCGGCCCCTGTGCTGGCGGCCTTCACAATGGTGGCACTCACGAGATCGGGCGAGGCGCAGGGCCGGGCTCCGTCATGGATGAGGATGATCTTGTTTTCGGGGGAAGCGGCTGCGATGCCGTTGGAGACGGAATCCTGTCTTTCCTTGCCACCCACGACATACCTGTAGGGCTTGGTGGGTTGCAGGACCCTGGCAACGGATTCGAAATCCTCCTCGTTGTCGTCGCGTATGACAAGGATCACCTCGGTGATCTCAGGCGCCTGGTCGATTCGTCGCCACGTGTGCTGGATGATCGGAAGTCCTGCGACCTCCAGGAAGAGCTTGTTGCGGTCCAGGCCCATCCGTTTTCCGGACCCGGCGGCGACGATGATGGCAGAGGTGTTCAGAGACATGAGGGCGCGTGGGAGGGGTTTACCGGATGCCGAAAAGGCTTCAAGGGAAAACTGGGTTTCTTGGAATTCGCCTGAGTGGGGCGTGCAAGAGACGGTCCCTCCGATCCTGGGTTGCACTATCCTTCCAGGTCCTGCAGGAGGGCGCTGTAGCGGAGGGCGGTGTCGTTGTTGCGTATGGCCATTGAAAGGGCTTTCTTCTGTCCGATCAGAACCACCAATTTCCTCCCTCGGGTGATTCCAGTGTAGATGAGGTTTCGCTGGAGCATCATGAAGTGCTGGGTGCTGACCGGGATCACCACGCAGGGAAACTCGGACCCCTGTGACTTGTGGATGGTGGTGGCGTAGGCAAGTGTCAGTTCGTCCAGTTCGCCGAATTCATAGGTCACCGGGATTCCGTCCACATGGACGATGAGCTCCTGATCCTCGGCTCGGATGGCAGTGATGGTGCCGAGGTCTCCGTTGAAGACCGACTTGTCGTAGTTGTTCCGGAGCTGCATGACCTTGTCTCCCATGCGGAAGGTGGTGCCAAAGCGCTCGATCTCGTTTCCGTGTTCCACCGGGGGATTCAGTCGCTCCTGCAGGGTTGCATTCAGGTCCCTGACACCGAGGGATCCGCGGTTCATGGGACTGAGCACCTGTACATCGGAAACGGGATCCAGGCCGAAGCGCTTTGGGATGCGGTCCTTGACCATCTGGAAGATCATCTCGCGTATGGCCTCGGGATCCTCCCGGTCGATGAAGTAGAAATCCGTAAGTTCGTCGCGGTTGGCCGGGGGATCAAGTTCAGGGAGCTTTCCTGCATTGATGGCGTGGGCCGAGGTGATGATGCGGCTTCCGGCGGCCTGCCGGAACACCTCGGTCAGGCGGGCGACGGGAAACCGGTTGCTCTCGATCAGATGATGGAGCACGCGGCCTGGGCCGACCGAGGGCAGCTGGTCGATGTCGCCAACGATCACGAAGTGGGTGTCATCCCCGATGGCTCGCACGAGCTGGTTCATCAGTGGCACATCCATCATCGATGCCTCGTCCAGAACCAGCAGGTCCGCTTCCAGCGGGTTGTCCGCGTTTCGGGTCGGACCCTTCCCTGGTTGGAATTCCAGCATGCGGTGAATGGTGGATGCCGGTGCGCCGGTTGACTCGTTCAGGCGTTTTGCCGCCCGACCGGTCGGGGCGCAGAGCAGGGCGGAAAGGTCCGCCTTCCTGAAGGCGGCAAGGATGGTTCTGACCACCGTGGTCTTTCCGACACCCGGACCGCCGGTAACGATGCTTACCCGGCTGGAAAGCGCGTTCCTGACCGCCTGCTTCTGGGCCTCCGCCAGCATCATCTCCTGGGCCGCTTCGATGCCTGAGAGCAAGTTCTCGACATTCGCACCCTTGATCAGCGAAGGCAGAGAGGAGAGTCGATGAAGCTGCCTGGCAATGGTCTCCTCGGCCTTGCGGAGGGCAGGGAGAAAGACTGCGGGCTGGCCCTCGAGGGAATGGGATACGAGCCGACGCTCGTTGAGTTCCTTTTCCATCGCTGCCTCGATGATGTTTTCCGGGATTCCGAGGAGTTCGACCGTGCTCTTGATCAGGATCTCGACTGGAAGTCCGCAGTGTCCGCTGCTGGTGGCCTGGCTCAGGACATGGGTGATCCCGCCTGCGGCCCGTTGCGGAGAATCATGAGGGATGCCCAGGTTGTGGGCGATCTGGTCCGAGGACTTGAAGCCTATGCCGACGATGTCACGGGCGAGCGCGAAGGGATCGGCCCGGACCTTGTCGATCGATTCCGCGCCATAGGTCTTGTAGATGCGCACCGCCCGGCTGGTGCTGATGCCATTCGCGTGCAGGAAGATCATGATTTCGCGCACGACCTTCTGCGATTCCCAGGCATTCTTGATCCTTTTTCGGCGTTCCGTCCCGATGCCCTCGATCTCCTCCAGCTTGGCCGAGCGGGTCTCGATGACATCGAAAACCTTGTCCCCGAAGCGCTCGACCAGCTTCCTCGCGTAAGTGGGGCCAATCCCCTTCACCAGGCCACTGGAAAGATACTTGATGATCCCCTGGGTGCTGGACGGGGGGATCACCGTGATCTTTACCGCCTTGAACTGACGTCCGTGCAGCTTGTCGGCCTGCCAGGTGCCTTCCGCTTCGAGGTGTTCCCCGGCATTCACGACGGCAACCTTGCCGACGACCGTTTCCGCCTCGCGCGAGCCCCTGACCTTCACCTTCAGGACCGCAAACCCATTCTCGGGATTGTGGAAGGTGATGCGTTCGATCAGGCCGCTCAGGTGCTCCATGCCTTGCTCAAAATAAAAAAGGCGGCCTCGAAAAGCCGCCTTTAAATGATGGTTGGGGTGGGGAAGAGAGGAATTATTGTCCCAGCTGCTTCTCTGCCTTCTCGAAGAATCCGGGAGGAGCGGACAGGTTGAGGTGCTCCAGGAGTTCACTGGTCATGTCATTCACACCATTGTTGTAGACGACGACCGGGGTCTGGTTGATGGTCTCAGAGGCGCTGTCCAGCACCAGGGTGTAGCCGGCTGCCTTGGCCTTCTTCTGAACCACTTCCTGGATCTCAGTCAGGATACGCTCGCGAACCCGGCCGCGTTCCTCGCCGAGGCGGGTCTGAGCCTGACGGTTGAACTGTCCGAAGGCCTGCTCCAGCTCCCGGAGCTTGATCAGCTTGGCCTCGGCCTCCTGCTTCTTCTGCTCACGGGCATCGGTGGAGAGGGCCTGGTCGTTGGATGCCTTCACCAAGGCGTCATACTCCTCCTTGGTGGCCTTGAAGTCGTCGTCGAACTGCTTGGCCTCCTTCTGGAAGTCCAGGGCCTGGTCCTTGATGTTCATGTCGGCCTGCTTGGTCTTCCAGTAGCCTTCAAAGACCTTCTTGAGGTCGACGATGGCGATTTCAGCCTGGAGGGATCCGGCTGCAAGGAAGAGGGCGAGAAGGGTGGTTTGAAACAATCGGTTGAACGTCATATCGGATTTCTAATGCTTTCAGGTGTTAGAATTGGCGGGTGTAACCGGCACCAAACTGGAAGCGGCCGCTGCCGCCGTTTGCCGGGTCCGAGGTGATGGGGATGCCGTAGTCGAGCCGAAGGGGGCCGATCGGCAGGTTGAGGCGGAAGCCAACACCCACGTTGTCGTTGTAGAAACCGGTGTTGTTGCCACCCTCGCTGAAGGAGAATGCGTCCTGGTAGACCATGCCAATGTCGTAGAAGGTTGCCAGACGCAGCCTGCTGATGATCGGAATGCTGTATTCCACGGAGCCCATCCAGAAGGTGTTGCCACCCGTGGGTTCGTTGAGGGCATCGCGGGGACCAACCTGACGGAACTGATATCCACGCAGGGTATTGGCACCTCCGAGGAAATAACGTTCAAACAAAGGCACGCGGCTGTTGTCGTGGGAGTCGACCACACCGACGCTTCCGACCACCTCGATCACGTGGCCTTCGGCGAATCCCTTGAAGTAGTGGGCCGAGCTCAGCTCGAAGCCGTAGACGTCGGTCTGGCCTCCCAGAATGCCACCGGCATACTTGGTTGAGAGCTCCGTGCGCTGGCCTGCCGTTGGCAGGAAGTTGCTGTTCCTTGTATCATAGGCGATGGACAACCCGGCCTTGGAGCTGGAGCGGATGCCTTCCTCCGCGATGATGGTGGGGGAAGCCTGGGTGCGGTCCACATCGATGATGCCGACCTCCTCCAGGGTGTAGCTGACGGTCCCGATGAGGAAGTCACTCCCCAAGGCCTTGCTGAGGCTGAGGGTGGCACCGGTCCGGCGCTCACTGTAGATATCTGAGACGAAATCCAGTTCCCGGTGGAACAGATCCACGCCGAAGGAAAGCTTCTTTCCGAAGAACCAGGGTTCGACGAAGGAAAGCACGTAGTCCTGCCTCCGGGTACCCAGTTGGGCTCGCAGACGGAATTTCTGGCCACCGCCGCTGAATGTCGGCGGCTTGAAGAGATCGAAGTTGCCCTGGGACAGTTCGACGAAGCCGACCAGGCTGTCGATCGAGCTGAATCCCGCACCGACGCTGAGGTTGCCTGTGCTCTTCTCCTCGATACCGATGACGAGATCCTTGCGGTTGGGGACATCGGTGGGTTCCTCCGTGGTTTCCACCTTCTCGAAGAAGTTCATGTTTTCGAGACGCATCTTGGAGAGCTTGACCGCGACCATGTCGAAGGTTTCGCCCGGTGTGACCGCCAATTCACGACGGATGACGCGATCCTTGGTCTTGGTGTTCCCACGGATGGTGATCTTCTCGATGAAGAATTTGTCACCTTCCTGGATCTCGTAGACGAGGTCCATGGTGCCAGTCTCGACATTGGCGTTCTTCCTGGAGATGACCGTGGTCTCGATGTAGCCCTTCTCGCCGTAGAAGTCCTGGATCGCCGTGACGTCGTCGCGCAGTCCGATCGGAGTGAAGATGTCTCCTTCCCCCATTTTCATCCGTGTCTGGATCTCGGCGGGGGAGTAAAGGCTGGCACCCTTGATCTGTATGGAGCCAACCCGATACTGGTTGCCCTCGAAAACGTCAAAGGCGACTGTGATCTTCTTCTTGCTGTAGGGCTCGATCCGAACCTCCTTGATCTCGAAATCGATGTAGCCCTCGTCGTTGTAGAATTTGACCAGCTTCTCGCGGTCATCCTCAAGCTGTTCATCCTTCAGCACACCACTGCCGGTGAGCCAGGAGAAGAACCAGCGCTTGCGGGTCTTGATGGTCTTTCTGAGCTTCTTGAGCTTGAAAACCTCGGCCCCGTTGAACTGGACTTCCTTGATGTAGGTCTTCGGTGATTCCTGGATCTTGAAGACAGCGGTGCCCCGTCCTGCCTTGGGGACAATGTTGACGGCGTAATCGACCTTGGTCTTCTGGTATCCCGCCTTCTGGTAGAACTCGAGGATCTTGCGTGAATCGAGGAAGAGCTTCTGCTCGTCGAGGGGTTCCCCGATCTTGGAGGTGATCTTCTTGCTGAGGCGGTTCCGGGAATACTTGTCGTTACCCTCGAAGACGATGTCGGTCAGTGTCGGCTTGCCTTGGACCTGGTAAATCAGCTTCAGCCCATCTTCAAGGCGCTCCTGCGCGACCCGGATCTCGTAGAAATATCCGGTCCCGTAGAGGTTGCGGACGTCGTCGTCGATGGCCACCTGGTTGTAGGGGTCGCCGACCTTGACCCGGATGTGTCCCTTGATGAGCTCATCACTGGCAGCGGCCGGTCCTACGTGTTCGATCGCGATCTCCTTGACTTGGGGGCCGGTCTGGCCGGGGGCGGAGAGGGCGAAAAGGACGGATAGCGCCAGCGTGGCGGCGGTTCGGAGCAGACTGGAGTTCATTCTTTCGTTAACGCTTTTACCGGTTCTCATCCGCTTCAATCGGCGAGAAAGCGTCAAACCTCGTGAAACCCCTATTGAAAGTCAACGATACATCGCCTGTCGGGCCATTACGCTGCTTTGCGATGTAGAGATTCACCTTCATGACATCCCGGTCCTCCGGCTTTTCCTCCTGGTCGGCGGCCTGGGTGGATCCATGCTCGGGCCGGTAGAGCAGGCCGACCAGGTCCGCGTCCTGCTCGATGGATCCCGATTCGCGGAGGTCGGACAGCCTTGGCTTGCGGTTCTTGTCCTTTTCCATTTCACGGTTGAGCTGGGAGAGGACGATGACCGGGACATTCAGCTCCTTGGCGAGGGCCTTGATGCCGCCCGAGATGTCGGCGATCTCCTGCTGCCGGTTCTGGTCCGACCGGCCGCTGGTGGAATGCAGGAGCTGAAGGTAGTCCACCACGAACATCTTGACGCCCCATTGCTGGGACATGCGGCGCGCCTTGGCGCGCATTTGAAGGATGGAGAGGCCGGGCGTGTCATCGATGTAGAGGGGAGCCCTTGCCATTTCCCCTGCCGCCTGGGTGATGGCCGGGAAGTCGGACTCGGACATGAACCCCTCACGGATCTTGCGGAGGTTCTTCCGTGCCCGGGAGCAGATCATCCTGAGAATCAGTGATTCCGAGGTCATTTCCAGGCTGAAGACCCCGACCGGAACCTTCTGGTCCACGGCAATGTGCTCCGCGATGTTCATGGAAAAGGAGGTCTTTCCGACCGAGGGACGGGCGGCAATCACGATCATTTCACCTCCATGAAGGCCGGT
>CAZKNW010000044.1:0-14599 GCA_964554035.1 uncultured Verrucomicrobiota bacterium | reverse complement strand
CGATATCGTAGTACATGCCGACCCAGGGACTGTTGAAGCTGTCCACGAACTCGATGAACTTTTCCGGTCCCTGCTCGGGTGGGGCATCGTGGTCGTAGTGCATCTGGTTCCATACGTTCTCGAAAAGGATGGGTTGGCCCAGTGAGGCGGCAAGGGGAATGAGACTCTTGATCTCCTTCCGGCAACGCTCCTCCACCACGTCGGCGGGTCCATCAGAGCCGCGGCCAATGACAATCAACACTCCGTTCCCGCCAGCCGCGTGCGAGACCCGGATGCAATGTGCGATGTTGGCAACGCCTTGTGCCCGTTCCTCATCCTTGGCGCTGGTCAGTCGCATCTTCCAATGGGCGTGGTTGATGGCGTTGTGGACAAAGATCCCGGATTCCTGGACGGCGGCCCGTGCCTCTTCAGCGGTGTGTTCGCCCGCCTGGTCAAAGTCCACTCCGTCAAAGCCGGCATCTCCAGCCATGGAGAGACGCTCGACGAGGGTCAGGTCCTTGCCGTTCAGTTTCTTGGGAATCATGCCCAACTTGCAGGAGAGGAGGATGTTCCGCTTTGAGGCGGGGAGAACGATCTTCTCGTGATGCGCAGCCTTGGCTGTTCCGGTTGTGAGGGGAAGCGCGGCTGCCGCAGTGCCAAGCGCGATGAAGCGACGCCGATCGAGGGAATCTTTCTTGTTCATGGTATGGCTGGATGAAACAGGTTGGAACGGACGGTGGCAAGCGATGGATTGATCCCTCTTGACTTGTTTTCACTATTTGCGCAATCGTTTGCGCAAATGAATTCCATCCCTTTTTCATGGATGCGCCCCTTTGTCGTCTTGGGACTTCTTTCCGTTCTTTTGACCGCCTGCAACCAGAGCAAGACACCTCCAGGGGCCGGGCAGGAGCTCGAGGCCATGGAGAGGGCTGGTGGACAACCGAGGGTGGCACTGATCATGAAATCGCTGGCCAACGAGTTCTTCAAGACCATGGAAGACGGTGCCCGGGCCCACAACGAGGAGGTGGCGGGATATGAGCTGATCGCCAATGGCATCAAGAACGAGACCGACCTTACTGCGCAGGTGAATCTTGTGGAGCAGATGGTGGCGCAGGGTGTGGATGCCATTGTGATTGCACCGGCCGATTCCAAGGCGCTGATTCCGGCTCTTCGCCGTGCAAAGAAGGAGGGTGTCCTTGTCATCAACATCGACAACAAACTGGATGCCGAGATCCTCGGGAAGGAAGGCATCCAGATTCCTTTCGTGGGACCGGACAATCGGGCAGGGGCGAAGAAAGTGGGAGAGGCGCTGGCTGCGAAACTCGGCAAGGGTGACAAGGTCGCGATCATCGAGGGCGTCCCCACGGCGTTCAACAGTCAGCAGCGACGTGATGGTTTCGCCGATGCCATGAAGGAGGCAGGCATGAACATCGTGGATGTCCAGAGCGGTCAGTGGGAAATGGACAAGGCAAACAATGTTTCGGCGGCGCTCCTCAGTGAGCACCCTGATCTCAAGGCCCTTCTTTGTGCCAACGACAGCATGGCTTTGGGAGCCGTTGCCGCGGTTGCTGCAGCCGGACGCACCGGAAAGACGCTGGTCGTCGGCTTTGACAATATCGGGGCCATCCAACCGATGATTGAGGACGGTCGCGTCGTCGCCACGGCGGACCAGCATGGCGGACAGTTGGCGGTCTTTGGAATCGAGGCGGCACTGGCGATCCTTGAAGGGGAAGAGCAACCCGAGGACAAGACAACGGATGTCGACCTGATCACGAAGCAGGACTGATCGTCTCCTGGATCATGTCCGAGAGTTCACAACAACGTCTTCGCGCTTCCGGCCTACTGAAGGCCTATGCCGTTCCTGTGCTGTCGGACTTCGACTTCGACCTTGAGGAGGGCGAGGTTCATGCGCTGGTGGGAAGCAACGGCGCGGGCAAGTCGACCTTTGCCAAGATTGTTTGCGGACTCGTTGCAAGGGATGAAGGAAGGCTCTGGCTGGATGGGCAACCGTATTCGCCTTCCGGCATGCGCGATGCGGAAGCGTCGGGTGTGGTCATGGTGCATCAGGAGCTGAACATCATTCCGACGCTTTCGATCGCTGAGAATCTCTTCCTAGATCGTCTCCCGACCCAAGCTGGCTGGGTGAAAAGGAGGGAGCTTCGCGAAAAGGCGCAGGCCGCTCTTGAGCGTGTCGGGCTCAAGGACCTGTCACCAGATACTCCAGCAGGTGAGTTGGGCGTCGGGCAGCAGCAGTTGATGGAGATTGCTGCGGCGCTTGCGAGGAATTGCCGTGTCCTGATTCTTGATGAACCCACCGCCGCCCTCACGGCACCGGAGATTGAAATCCTTTTTGAGAACATCAGGAAACTCCAGGAAGAAGGTGTCGGCGTCATCTACATCAGCCATCGCATGGATGAGATCCGGAGGATTGCGGACAGGGTGACGGTTTTGCGTGACGGGAGAAGGATCCATACCCATCCGGCGAAGGAGATTGGAGTGGATCAGCTCGTCAGTGAAATGGCCGGCCACGAGGTGGTTACACGGTGCAGGGAGGATCGTCACCGGGAACAGGGCAGGGCGCTTATTGAGGTTTCAAAGCTGAGTTCCTTGCCGCAGGTCCGGGATGCCAGTCTGCAGGTTCACCAGGGGGAGATTCTTGGTATTGCCGGACTGATCGGTTCCGGGCGCACCGAACTGCTGGAGGCCATCTACGGCGTGCGCCATGTGGACTCGGGAACGGTCTCCCTTGGTGGGGATTCCGTGCCGCAGGTCTTTCGTTCTCCTGCTGATGCCGTGAAGGCGGGGTTGGCGATGGCACCGGAGGACCGCAAGCAGGACGGACTTCTCCTTTCCAAGTCAGTGTTGATCAACACCACGCTGGCGACCCTTGATCAGCATTCCGGGCGAGGCTTCATGAAGCGGGATGCGGAAGTGAGGACCGCTGAGGAAAAGGGGCATCGCATGAAGCTCAAGTACGATTCGGTTGATCAGGCCGTTGTAGAACTCAGCGGGGGCAACCAACAGAAGGTCGTCCTGGCCCGATGGCTGGCCCGAGATGCCAACGTGCTTCTGCTGGATGAACCCACGCGTGGTATCGATGTCCCTGCCAAGGAACTGATCTACGAGTTGCTTCACGAACTGGCCGAACAGGGCAAGGGGGTGCTTGTGGTTTCCAGCGACCTGCCGGAGCTGATGTCCCTGTGCGATCGGATCCTCGTCATGTCCGCGGGAAGAATCGCCGGGGAATTTCATCCGGATACATGGACGCAGGAAGCCATCACCCAGGCTGCATTCAGCGGTTATCTGGAAGGAGGGCAGGCGGCATGAGGAAGAAGTGGCTCGGCGACTACGCGACCATGCTGCTCATCTGGGTGGGCCTGATCATTCTCTTTGGGGCGATGAGCGAACACTTCCTGAGTGCCCGGACGCTCAGGACCCTGGCCAACCAGATTCCGACGCTTACCGTCGTGGCTGTCGGGATGACCTTTGTCCTGATCATTGGTGGGATCGATTTGTCGGTGGGTTCCATCCTTGGGCTATGCGGGGCTGTGGTGGGGGTGGCGATGGCGGATTGGCAGTGGGGGCTCACTTCTGCGCTGATGCTCTCAATCCTTGTCGGGACGGTCGCCGGTGCCTTCAACGGTGCGGTCAGTGTCTATCTGCGCGTGCCGTCCTTCATCGTGACGCTCGGCATGATGGAGATGGCGAGGGGTTTGGCCTACATGTGTACGGGGTCCCAGACGAAATACATCGGTTCCGCTGTGGAAGGCATCTCCCAGCCAATCAAGGGACTCGGTATCTCGGGTGCGTTCCTGTTTGCTGTCGTTGTTGTGGCTGTGGGACAGGTCCTGCTCAACCGCATGGTCTTCGGTCGCAGGTTGATCGCCATCGGTACCAATGAATCCGCGGCAAGGCTTGCAGGACTTGAGACAAGGCATCCGCAGTTGGTCGTCTTTGTCCTGATCGGAGCGTTGACCGGACTGGGTGCGGTATTCCTGACCTCCCGATATGGAACGGCCGATCCCAATGCCGGGGGCGGGTTTGAACTCTCCGCCATCGCCGCCGTGGTGATTGGCGGTACCAGCCTCATGGGTGGACGGGGATCGGTGGTGAATACCTTCTTCGGTGTGCTTATCATCGCGACCCTCTCTACGGGCCTTGCCCAGGTAGGGGCATCCGAGCCACTCAAGCGCCTGATCACGGGTGGTGTGATCGTGGCGGCCGGCGTCATGGACGTCTGGAAGCACCGCATGGGGGGAGGTCCGGCTGCCTTGTTGAAACGATTCTTCTCAAAGGACAAACAATCATGAAATGGATCCAGATCATTGCCCTTGCGACCACCTTGGTCGCTCTTCCTTATCAACCTGCGATGGCGGGGGAACCTGTTTCCATCATCTTCGACACCGATATCACCGGTGATGTGGATGATGTCCTCGCGCTCGCCATGTTGCATACCTTGGAGGATCGGAATGATTGCCGCTTGCTGGCAGTGACCGTTTCCAAAGTGAATCCACTGACCGGGCCCTTCGTGGATGCGGTGAACCATTTCTATGGAAGGCCGGATCTTCCCATCGGTGTGACCCGCAAGGCACAGGTGCGCGAGAGCCGTTACCTGAAGCTGGTGAATGAAAAGGACAACGGAAAAACGCGCTATCCCCATGACCTGAAACGCAACGAGGACACGCCGGATCCCGTGGCCCTGATCCGCAAGACCCTTGCGTCCGAACCGGATGGTTCCGTGGTGCTGGTCCAGGTGGGACTGGCCGTGAACCTGGCGAGGCTTCTCGACAGCCAGCCGGACGAATTCTCCAAGCTGGATGGCAAGACACTCGTAAGAAAAAAGGTCAGGCTGGCCTCGGTGATGGCCGGTTCGTTCGAGACGATCCGGGACAACAACCATTACCTGGAGGCCAATGTGATCAATGACATTCCCTCCATGCAGAAGCTGGCTTCCGATTGGCCGGACGAGGTTCCTATCATCTGGAGTGGATTTGAAATCGGTATCGCGGTTGCCTATCCGGCTGCGAGTGTCCTCAATGACTTTGACTATGTGGATCATCACATCGTGAAGGAGTCCTACTACCTCCACAATCCGCCGCCACATGAACGTCCGACCTGGGACCTGACCAGTGTGCTTTACGCCGTGCATCCGGATCGCGGCTACTTCGGTCTGTCCGCGAAAGGACGCGTTTCGGTTGCGGATGACGGCTTCACCACCTTCACGCCGAAGAAGAACGGGCGTGATCAATTCCTGACCATGACACCCTTGCAGCGTGAGCGCGTTCGTGAAGCACTCGTGCAGATGGTGTCCCAACCTCCCTCAAAATGATCAAGACCTCCCTCAAACTCCTGGCAGGGGCGCTCGCCCTTGGAACCCAGTTGGCGGCTGCTGAGCCTGTCCGGCTGATTTTTGACACCGACCTCGGCAATGACATCGACGATGCCCTGGCGCTGGCGATGATTCACTCACTTGAAACGCGTGGTGACTGTGTCCTCCTTGCGACAACAAGCACCAAGGATCATCCGAAGTCCGCCCAGTTGCTCGATGCGATCAATACCTTTTATGGAAGACCGGATGTCCCTGTGGGTGCGGTGCAGGGAGGAGCCACGCCGGAGGAGGGACGTTACCTGAAACTGGTGGACCAGAAGACGGATGGAAAGGTCCACTATCCCTTTGATCTCAAGGACGCACCCAACGCGGTGAAGCTCCTTCGTGAAATCCTTTCCAGGGAGAAGGACAAGTCCGTGGTGCTGACGCAGGTGGGCTTCTTCACCAATTACCGACGCCTCCTGGAATCCAAGCCCGATGACATCTCCCCACTGTCCGGAAAGCAGCTCATCGAGAAGAAGGTCAAGCTGCTCTCGATCATGGCAGGCTCCTTCCAGACCATCCGCGACAACAACCACTACAAGGAATACAACGTCGTCAAGGACATCCCTTCGGCCCAGGTGCTGGCAAAGGGTTGGCCGACGCCGATTGTCTGGAGCGGCTTTGAGATCGGGATCTCCGTTCCCTATCCTGCGACCAGTATTGAAAGGGACTACGAGTACGTGCCCCATCACCCGATCAAGGAAGGCTACTATTTCTACAATCCTCCCCCTCACGAGCGCCCGACCTGGGATCTGACCAGTGTTCTGTACGCGGTCCATCCGGATCGTGGCTACTTTGACCTTTCCGTACGCGGTGAAGTGGTTGTGGAGAAGGATGGCTTCACCCGATTCACACCGAAGAAAAATGGGCGTGATCGCTTCCTGAAGCTGGATGCCTTGAAGATCGAACGTGTCAGGGAAGCGCTTGTGCAGCTTTCAAGCCAACCTCCACGGGGGAAGGTCGCCAAGTGATCGGTCGTAGTGTCTTGCTGGGGGGCGTGTTGTTTGCAGGGCTCCTTCATGGTGCGCCGGTGCCGGTCATCTTTGACACGGACATGGCGAGTGACTGTGATGATGCTGGCGCACTGGCGGTGCTCCATGCCCTCGCGGATCGTGGAGAAGCCAACATCCTGGCGGTGGTGACCAACACCAAGGATCCGTCCAACGCTTCCGCAGGCGCGGCGGATGCGATCAATACCTGGTATGGGCGTCCGGACATTCCGATTGGGACCGACAAGGATGGCGCCAAGACGGGACGCTCGCGGCCCAGTTCCTACACAGGTGCGTTGGCGGAGGGCTTTCCCAACGACGCCAAGCCGGATGACCACATGCCCGATGCACTGCATGTCTATCGAAAGGCCCTCGCCGTGCAGCCGGATGGCAGTGTCGTGATCTGCAGTGTGGGTGCCTTGAGCAACTTGGAGGATCTGGTCCGTTCCGAAGCTGATGCCATCAGTCCATTCACGGGGAGGGAACTCATTGAGAAGAAGGTGAAGCTCACCGTGATCATGGGAGGTGGTTTTCCGAGGACGGCCGTGCCGGAGACCAACATCAAGCTGGATCCGGCCGCCTGTGTGACAGTGGTCAATGAATGGCCGGGCCCCATCCTCTGGCAGGGTTACGAGGTGGGTAAGGCACTTACCACGGGGAGTGGTCTTCGCAGGGCGCCGAAAGAAAATCCGGTTCGTCGATCGTTTGAGTTGCGACCTTTCCAAGGCGGCATGGCCATCGATCATGGTAAGCCAAGCCATGACCAGGCGGCGGTGTTGCTGGCTGTGCGTGGGCCTCAGAAGGAACTCTGGAGCGTCGTGGACAAGGGACGGGTCGTTTCGGATTCCGAGGGACACACCGAGTGGCTACGTGACTGGCCCAAGAAACATCGATACGTGCGGATCAAGGGTCGTCCGGGGGCACTGGAGACCTTGATCGAGGAGCTTCAGTCAACAGCCCCGGCCAACAGGAATTAGACGATGGCAGCGAGTCGAAAGAAGAAGAGCCAGGTCACGGTGGTGGGTTCCCTGAATGTGGACCTGATCGCCTCCGTCCAGCGGCTTCCCGGAGCCGGGGAAACCGTGGCGGCGAAGGGATTGAGGAAACTTTTCGGAGGCAAGGGAGCCAACCAGGCGATTGCTGCTGCCAGGCAGGGCGCTTCCGTCGAGTTTGTCGGGTGCCTGGGAGGTGATGCCGATGGTCGGGCCTATCGAGCGCGAATGAAGAGCGAAGGCATTGGTGTCACAGGGATCGACCGTGCAGGAAACCACCTGACCGGTAGTGCCTTGATCGGGATCGATGAATCGGCTGAGAACCTGATCATGGTGGCCCCGGAGGCCAATGGGCAGTTGAGTCCGGCATGGATCAGCAAGAAGCGGCGACTGATCGAGGAAGCCTCGGTGTTGCTGCTCCAGTTTGAAGTGCCGCAGGAATCCCTGCTGGCTGCCATCCGCCTCGCGAATGAGGCTGGGGCAAAGGTCGTTCTTAATCCGTCGCCCATGAACGGATCGTTTCCGTGGGGAGTTGTGGAAATCGATTTCCTGATCGTGAACGAGACGGAAGCAAGGGATCTCTTCGGATTGACCGCAGGAACATTGAAGACCCGACGTCGGTCATGGCTGGCTGCCCTGGAGCAGCACGGTATCCGAAACCTGATCATCACCCGTGGCGGTCAGACTACATTGGGTTGGGTCGATGGGGCTCTTCATGAGGTTCCTGCCCTCATGGTGAAGCCCGTGGACACGGTGGGTGCGGGAGATGCCTTTGCGGGTGCGTTTGCCGCATGTCTCGCCTCGGGAATGGAGATAAGCAGGTCCCTCCAGACCGCGAACGCCGCAGGTGGACTTGCCACCTTGAAGCCCGGCGCCCAGGAGGCGATTCCCAACCGCCGCATGGTTCGGACTGCTCTCAGCGGGTGATAGATTCTTTTTCTCTGTGTTCTCAGGGCTCTCTGTGGTGAAGTAATAGACGATGAATGAAATCGGCAAAATGATGGTCATCGGCGGCCTTGTGATTGCTGCGGTGGGTGCCCTTTTCTGGCTTCTGCCGGACAAGACCCCGATTGGTCGTCTGCCCGGTGACATTCATGTCGAGAAACCCGGATTCAGCTTTCATTTTCCCATCGTCACCTGCCTTCTGGTCAGCGCCGTCCTGAGCCTGATCATGTACCTGATCCGTAAATAAATTTCCTATGAAACGCATTCTCCCGATCCTGATCCTCGTGTTCCTTTCTGCCGCTGCGATGCAGGCTGCCGGGCCCAACGTCATAGTCGTGATGACCGATGACCAGGGCTATGGCGACCTTGAGTGCCATGGCAACCCGGTTCTCAAGACGCCCCACCTGAACCGCCTGCATGATGAAGCTGTGCGCTTCACTGATTTTCATGTTGCCCCCATGTGCACACCCACCCGTGGACAGTTGATGACGGGCATGGATGCCTTCCGCAATGGGGCCATGAACGTCAGCAGTGGCCGCACGTTGCTGAAGACGAAGTATCGCACCATGGCGGACTACTTCCGCGAAGGTGGCTACTCGACGGGGATCTTCGGTAAGTGGCATCTGGGCGACAACTATCCCTTCCGCCCCCAGGATCGTGGTTTTGACGAGAGCGTCTGGTTTCCTTCTTCCCACATCAACTCCACGCCTGATTATTGGAACAACGATTACTTTGACGACACCTACTTCCACAATGGAAAGCGTGAAAAGTTCGAGGGCTACACGACCGACGTCTTTTTTCGCGAAGCGATGGAATGGATGAAGCAGGAAAGCGGGAAGGGCGAACCCTTCTTCTGCTACATCCCCACTGCGGCCGCCCATTGGCCACACTTCGTGCCGCAGCGTTTTCGCGATGCGGCCACCGCACGGCTCAATGCCGCCCTGCCGAGCCTGAAGAGAATCCCACCCGCAAAGCAGAAGGCCTTGGCGAGCTTTCTGGCGATGATTGAGAACATCGATGAAAACCTGGGCAAGCTGGAAACCTTCCTCAAGGAAACCGGTCTGCGCGACAACACGATCCTGGTCTTTCTGACCGACAACGGAAGCACGATGGGCCCCGACTACTACAATGCCGGCATGAAGGGGAAGAAAGTGACGCTCTGGGAAGGTGGTCATCGTGTGCCGCTCTTTGTGCGCTGGCCCGAGGGTGGCTTTCAGCATGGCACGGACGTGCAGAAGCTGACGCAGGTCCAGGATCTTCTGCCCACGTTCATCGAATTGTGCGATCTGCCGGTTGAACGCAAGGTTGCCTTTGATGGAGGAAGCCTGGCTTCACTCCTGAAGGGAAAGGGAGGATTTCCGGATCGCATGCTGGCCGTGAACTACAGCCGCATGCCACGGGGCGGAGAGCCGGACCCCAATGGTCGATCCATTCCCCGGAAGGAAGGTGCCGCGATTCTTTGGAAGCACTGGCGCCTGCTTGAGGACAACGCGCTCTATGACCTGCGCAATGATCCCATGCAGAACGAAAATCTCATCCAGAAGCGACCGCAGGTCGTGAAACAGATGCGTGCCCATTTGAACCAATGGTGGGATGGACTGAAGGACGAGGTGAATGTCCCCGCACGGGTGATCATTGGTTCCGAAAAGGAGAATCCTGCCAACCTCACCGCCTGTGAGTGGCTCGATGTCTTCATTGACCAACAGGTGCAGGTGCGGCGTGCGGATCGCAAGAACGGCACCTGGCATCTGGAAGTGGCGAGGGCAGGGGAATACCTGATTGAGCTTTCGCGCTACCCGAGGGAATCCGGCCTGACCATCAATGAATCCATCCCAGCCACCAAGGTCACCGATGGCGAATTCATTCCCGGCAAGGAACTACCTGTTGCGGCGGCGCGCCTGAAGATCGCTGACGTGGATCAGAAGAAGAAGGTGTCACCCGAAGATGGCCTGGTTGCCTACACCGTGAAGCTTCCGGCCGGAGAGACCGAGATGAAGACCTGGTTCCTGGATGAGAAAAACGAACAGGTCCTCGGTGCCTACTTCGCCTACGTGAAGCGCCTGGAGTAGGTGAGGGGCGGAACTCCTACGCCACCTGTTGTAGTCCACGCTTCAGCGGGCCCGGGTGGGCTAAGGTCAGATGAAGATTATGACTTACTATATCGATGTCCTTGGGTAAAAGGAATGCTCTCCCAATATTCTGTTTCACCCCTCCGGGGCTGGAGATTCATGGGTGGTTCAGAAATCCGGTGGCTTACGCCGACCGGCTATCTTCTGTCGGCCCTCCAGGCCTTTAACTACTTAGATCTGGAAGATCGAAATACGGTAGCCGGCGCGCGTAAGCCGCTGGAACATGGGTAAACACTTTCCATCAAGACCCGGAGGGGCGACACCCTTCCCGCTGGCGTCCACGCTTCAGCGTGTCCGGGTGACCGAAGACAACCTGAAGGTTGGACTCCAACGGGGGCTCATTTCCCCTTCCTAACCCACTTCGCCTTGGGATCGAAATCGGGGTTCTTGGCGGGCATCTTGGCGTTCATCTTCTTCTGCCAGGCTTCGAGCTTGGCTTGGAGTTCCTTGGTCTTCTTCGGGAACTTGGTGCTGAGTTCGTTTTGCTCTCCGATGTCCTCGCGGATGTTGAAGAGTTCGACTTTCTGGTATTCGTAGAAGGCAATGAGTTTCCAGTCGCCTTCACGGATGGCGGCACCGGGCGTCCAGGTGGATCCGTGGTAGTGCGGGTAGTGCCAATAGAAGGTGCGGTCCTTCTTCGGGGATTGGCCCTTGAGAAGGGAGACGATGCTTTGGCCGTCGTTGTGAACCTGGGGGCGCAGGGGAAGGCCGGCCAGTTCCAGCATGGTGGGATAAAAGTCCATACTGACAATCGGGGTGTCGCAGACGCTCCCGGCCTGGGTCAGTCCGGGGGAGCGGACGATGGTGGGTTCGCGAATGCCGCCCTCATAGAGCCATCCCTTTCCTGACCGCAATGGCAGATTGCTGGTGGGGCCTGGGGTTGGCTTGGTGGCAAGACCTCCGTTGTCGGAAAAGAAGATCACCGTGGTGTTGTCCTCGAGTCCGAGATCCTTCAGCGACTTCAGGATCGCACCGACACTGTCATCCACGGCGGCGACCATGGAGGCAAACTTGGGATCGTCCTGTCGTGGATTGGAGACGCCGCGATGCTCAACGATGGGTTCGGGCGAATCCTTGAACATTCGCTTGGCCTTCTCCTCGTAGTGAGGCAGTCGCTTCTTGTAGGGCTGGATGGGGGTGTGGACGTTGTAGTAGGAGAGATAGAGCAGGAAGGGCTGGTCCTTCTTCCTCTTTTCCATGAAGGCAATGGATTCCTCCGTCAGGCGCTCGGTGAGATACTCGTCCTTCTTCTTCGACTTCAGATAGGGGTTCTTCCATGGGGAGTAGTAGCCGCCGGGAGGGGATCCCTTGTCGTTGCCTCCGATATTGAAATCGAATCCCTGATCGGTGGGCAGATGTCCTTCATCACCAAGGTGCCACTTGCCGGCAAAGAAGGTCTGGTAGCCGCCTTCCTTCAAAGCCTCGGCGATGGTGACTTCCTCCAAGGCAAGGTTGTCGCGGTCCTCCACGTCGGTGAAACGGGGATTCCAGGATCGCTTGTAGGTGGATCCGGGAATCCAGTCGGTGATGTCGACACGCACGGGATGACGTCCGGTGACGATGCTGGCCCGCGTTGGTGAACAGACCGGGCAGGCGGCATAGCCCTGGGTGAACTTCATCCCGCTGGCGGCGAGGGCATCGATGTTGGGTGTCTCGTGGTAGGTGCTGCCAAAGGTCGCCACGTCGGCCCATCCCAGGTCATCCACGAGGAAGAAGACGAAGTTGTGCTGGTTGTCCTTCGCCTGGGTGGAGGTTGCCACCAGGGCGAGGGCAAGAAGGAGTGGGCGTATGGTCATGCGGGGTGGGGTTGGAGTGCGACGCCTTGGCAAGGCGTCCCTACCATTTAAAGTTTACCGGTGAGATAATCGATGCGGCGCTGGTTCTCGTCACGCTTGTCGAAGGTCCTCTGGATGCTGGAGGGATCGAATTTCAGGTCGTGGTGGTCGTTGAAGAGCACCACGGTGTTGAGGGTCCAGAGGATCTCCTGGTCGGATTTGCTGGTGTTGATGATGTCGGCAAGGACGGGGCGGGGATCCAGTGCACCGATGATGCCAAGAAATTCCGCGGCACGCAGGCGGACCATCTGGTTCTCATGGTCGAGGCTTTTGCGGGCGATCGATGCAAGTTCTCCAGCCTGTTTGCCGAAATTGGAACAGGCGATGAAACCCCAGTAGCGCTCCAGCGGCTCATCAGAGGTGATGGCTTCCTTTAGTTCCTTCTTCGCCTTCCGGAAGGGAAGCAGCGAAAGGTCTGCGATCTCCATCAGCTCATCGATCTCACCTGAGTACTTCTTTCCATATCCGATGCCGTCCTCGAGGGCGTTGTCCACCATGTAGCTCTCCGGGTAGAAGCTGAGGTCGTTGATGTCGTTCAGGTGGTCCTGAAGCTCTTTCCTGAGTTCCTTGAGGACATCGGCATACTCAGGGTCTGCTGAGAGATCCTTGACCTCGTGTGGGTCAGCTTCGACATCGAAGAGCTGTTCGGCGGGCCGGGGCAGGAAGAATTGGCTTTGCTCCGCGTTGAGCTTCCCCTGCTTGAAGAGGTTTCTCCATTCCTGGTAAGCCAGCATCTTGTAGCGGTAGTTGTTCTGGAGGCCGTCGGGCAGGTAGGACATGTAGTTCCGGATGTATTGGAAACGTCCCTTCCGGATGGAACGGCAGAAATCGTATTTTTCGTCAAAGCGGTCGGCATAGCCAAAGGAGGTGTCCCGCTTCTCGAGATTCTTCGCGGACACGCCTTCGCCGAAGAGCGGCTCGCCATCAAGCACCTTGGGAATGTCCAATCCTGCGAGGTGAAGCAGGGTGGGGCCGAAGTCCACGAACTCGGCAAAGCCACCCGTGCGGGTTCCTGGTTCGAAATCGACGAGGTGGGCGAAGTTCTTCGGGACACGAACCACAAGGGGAACGTGCAGTCCGGACTCATAGATGTAGCCCTTTCCACGGGGAAGCACTCCGCCGTGGTCGCCGAAGTAGAAGATGAAGGTGTCCTCAAGGACGCCGTCCTCCTTCAGCTGTCCGATCAGCTTTCCAACATGGCTGTCGGCCGCCTTGATCTTGTCGTGATAGCGGGTGTAGGTGTAGCGGAAGGTGGGAGTGTCGGGGTGATAGGGTGCGATCCAGACATCCTTCTGGGGAGTTTGGGTGGGCTTCTTCATTTCCGAAGCCGGGAAGTGGAGGGAGCTCTCATGCGAGACGGTGGTGGTCTCCATGTGAAAGAAAGGCTGGCCCTTGTCGGCGCGCTTGCGCCAGGTGGCCTTCTTGGAGGATTCGTCCCATACCTTGCCCTCCTTGACGTTGTAGTCCTTCTTGGAGTTGTTGCTGGTATAATAGCCGGACTCCCTGAGGTAGGCGGGCCACATTTCCACGCCCTCGGGCAGTGTCGCCAAGGCCGAACGGCGATGATACTGGGTCCCCAGCTTGGGGGCATAGATCCCGGTCATCAGTGTGGTACGGGCCACGGAGCAGACCGGTGCGCAGCTGAAGGCATGATCGAAGACCAGTCCCTGCTTCGCCATTGCCTCAATATTGGGGGTGGCTCCGGCCTTGTCACCATACAGCCGGAGGAAATGCATCGAGTTGTCCTCGGAAAGGATGAACATGAAATTGGGGCGCTTCTCCACCTCGGCATGGGAAAAGAAGGGTGAGAGCAGGATCAGCAGACAGAGGGTGCGTAATATGAATTTCATGGGTGTCGTCATGGGACGAGCAGATCAAACATGAATTCACCTCCATCGCCAAGAAGGTCTTGTGCAACTTTCTTTGAACTTCTCAAGGGTGGGTGACGTCCCTTAACTTCACCGCCCAATACCCATTGAATCGATCTTCATGAACATGTTCTTCCGCCCCAATCTTCTGCCACGGCTCATCGGAGCCCTGTTGGTTCTTGCTTCCCTCAGTGCGTTTGGTGCCAGCAAACCCAACATCGTACTTCTCCTTTCGGATGACCAGGCGTGGACCGACTACAGCTTCATGGGACACGACTCCATCCACACTCCGCACCTGGACAAGCTGGCTGAGCAGAGCGTGTTGTTCCGGAGGGGGTATGTGCCCACGGCACTTTGTCGTCCCTCCCTGGTGACCCTGGTCACCGGGCACTACGCACACACCCATGGGGTGACGGGAAATGACCCGTCGCCGAAGTATGCCGAGAGGGATTCCAAACTCTACAACGAGCGTCGTGCCAAGCTGATCTCCT
>CAZKNW010000043.1:0-14618 GCA_964554035.1 uncultured Verrucomicrobiota bacterium | reverse complement strand
GTGCCGCCCTTCTTCCGGTGAAGGAACTGGTTCCCGCGGTCCTTGGCAAGCGGAAGGTCCATCCCGTTGCTTTCCTCCAGCAGCTCGAAGAGTCGCTTGTTCAGCTTCTCAACACGCTCGGCCTGACTGGGGTCGTTGACGAGGTTGTTGCGCTCCTTGGGATCCTTCTCAAGGTCATACAACTCCGCCAGGTCCCAGACCCCATGGTAACGAATGTATTTGTAGCGTTCACCACGGACGGCATGGGTCGTTGGAGTATGTGGGTAGTTCCGTTCCCAATAATATTCGTAGAGTAGATAGTCGCGCCATGCGATGTCCCTGCCCTGCGTGATCCCAAGGAAGCTCTTCCCATCCATGTAGGATGGAGCCGCAAGGCCCGCCGCCTCAAGCAGCGTGGGAGCCACATCGATATTGGCCACCACACGCGTGGACCGATGTCCTGCAGGGATGAGATCCGGACAGTGCAGCACCATTGGTACGCGGATGGATTCCTCATAGGCATTGCGCTTGTCGATCAGGCCGTGCTCACCAAAGAGGAATCCGTTGTCACCCATATAAAGAATGACGGTGTCCTCCAGCTGCCCGGTCTTCTCGAGGAAATCCATCAGGCGCCCGGTGCTCTCATCGACCGAAACCACCGTCTCACAGTAGCGCCGGTAGTATTTGGCGATGTCGAGGTCCTCGTAATAGGCAAACTCGGTTCCATGCCGGCTGTTCCGCTGGTTCTGCACCCACATGGGCGGCTCATGAAACAGCTCGGGATGCGTGGCGGGCGAAGGAGGAATCTCGAACTCCGCCTCGTCATACTTGTAGGCCAGCCGGTTGGGCGGCAGGAAATCCGCATGCACCGCCTTGTGCGACAGGTAGAGCATGAAGGGCTTCTTCCCCTTCCTCCCCTCAAGCCAGTCGAGGGCGAAGTCGGTCAGTTCGTCCGTGATGTAATCCTTCTGATCGACCTTCTTCCCATTGATGTTGTAACCGGTACTCACCGCCTGGGGCACGTAGCGTCCCTTGACATCGAGACCTTCCTCAAAGGGCCAGTAGACACCCTGACCCTTGAAACTGATCCAGTGATCAAAACCCGGTTGCGGATCATCCACATCCCCCCCCATGTGCCATTTTCCAACGAAGGCCGTTTCATATCCCGCATCCTGAAGGTACTCCGGGAACCAGGTAAGCCCCTCGGGAATCGGGTTGTAGTTGTCGACCACGCGGTGGTTGTGTGCATAGAGCCCCGTCAGGATCGAAGCCCGGCTCGGCGAACAAAGGGAAGTCGTGACAAAGGCATTGTCCATGATGATCCCACCCTTCGCCAGGCGGTCGATGTTCGGCGTCTTCAGGAAAGGATGGTTCATGTAACCCACCGTGTCCCAGCGGTGATCGTCCGTCAGGATGACAAGGATATTGCGCTGCTTGGCACCCGGGATGCGTCTCAGTTTCTGGGCGGCAGGAACGGAACAAACCATCGAAAGAACCAGCAGGCAGGCCCCGAGAGCGATGGATCGAGAGTGGAATTGCGTGACCATGAAGGAGTGGATTTTAGACTAGCTATGCAAAAATGCCCAGTGTTAGCCTCCGATTAACGAATGATAAAAGCATTCTTCAGAGCCATCAGGAGACCGTTCAGCCGCCCTGCGAGCAAGACTTCGCGCTCCAACCTGGTGGGCATGTATCTGACCCAGGCAAACGTCAGGGACGGTTATGCGCCTGAATACATGTCGACCCGTTCCCGCCGCAATGGAAAATTTTCCAGCCGTCGCGAGCGCGTCTGAGCCCCCACCGAACCTCATCGTCGTCTCCAGGCACGACGCAACCCCTTCCCTGCGCCACACGGCTTCTCCTCACCAACCCGTCTGAATTCCTCGGCAACGGGATTACAACCGGGGTCCAAGGACGCTTGCCAACTGACGTGAATCGGCAATGATTCTCACGTGCCCCCCGCAAGCCGCAATCACCTGGTCCTGTCCATCTCGGTTCTCATCGCTTTTGGCTCAAACAGCTTTGGCAAGGACGGACCGCTCACCCCCTCCGAATCACTCGAGCAGTTCCAGCTCTTCGACGGTCTTCGCATCGAACTGGTGGCCTCGGAACCCGATGTCGTCGATCCCGTCGCCATCGCCTTTGACGAAGTGGGCCGCATGTATGTCGCGGAGAACCGGGGCTACCCCCTGGACGATGCCCCTCCCCGCGGCGTGATCGCCCTCATGGAAGACAAGGACGACGACGGACGCTATGAGACACGCACGGAATTCGCCACCGACCTGACCTTCCCCAACGGCATCCTTCCATGGAAGGGCGGCATCATCGCAACCTGCGCACCCGACATCTTCTTTCTCAGGGACAACAATGGAGACGGCGTCGCCGATGAAAAGCGCGTCCTGCTGACCGGGTTCTCCATCGCCAGCACCACGCAGCTGCGCGTCAGTCATCCCATCCTCGGCCTGGACGGATGGATCTACCTGACCGCCGGACTCCAGGGAGGTGAGGTCCATGCACCGGAGAAGCCGGAACTGGGCAAGGTGAAATTCACCATGAGCGACTCGCGCTTTCATCCGGAGACCCTTGAGTTCCAGACCCTTTCGGGCAACTCGCAGTTCGGCCAGTGCTTCGACGACTACGGGAACCGCTTCTCCTGCGCCAACCGCAATCCCATCTGGCATCACGTCCTCCAACCCCATCACCTCAAGCGCAGCCCCTACTACTCCTTCACCGAGACCCTGCAGATCGTGGGAGCCGCACAGGGAGACACCCGGGTCTTCCCTTTGAGCGAGGACACCACGACGGCCGGCTTCCATGCCCGCCTGATGGCCACCCCTCATGCAGGGAGCTTCACCTCCGCCTGTGCCACCTATGTCTTTCGGGGAACCCAGCTGGGACAGGCCTACGACGGTGGCGCCTTCATCTGCGAACCCGCCCAGAACCTCGTCCAGTTTCAACGCCTGATCCCCAACGGCGCCACGTTCGATTCAGAACGCATCAGCGACACAGAGGACTTCCTCGCGACTGAGGACAGTTGGTCACGCATGGTCTACGCCACCCAAGGTCCGGACGGCTGTCTCTACCTGGTCGACTTTTACCGCAAGACCCTGGATCACCCCCAGTATCTCCCTGCCGAGATTCGCGACGAGGCCGACTTCCAAAGTGGCCGCGACCGGGGACGCATCTATCGGGTGGTCATGGACACCTACTTCACTGACGGGAACATCCAGTATCCCACGCCGGGAAAGGTCACCTTTGATCCCAAGGTCAGGAACCCTGAATCCAGCGGCCATCAAGCACAGTTCGGTTGGGCCAGGGACACCTCATTCCGGCTGAGGCTCAACAGGGAAGATCTTCCAGTCGCTGCGATGAAGCAGTCCTTCACCAATCGCACTGGCTGGAGCTACCGGAACCCGTTTCCCTACATCAAACGACAGGAGAAGGAGGCCATCGCCAATCTCTGGCTGCTGCAGGACAAAGGGCTGCTCGACCACGAATCCATGAAGAACGCCGCTGACATCTCCCCTGCGACAGCCGCCCAGGTGGCGCGAATCGCAGAGCTTCGCATTGCCGGAGAGCCCGAACTGATTGCGTTGCTTGAGGCTCTACCCTCGAACGATCCCAAGGTCCGCTTCCATGCCGCACTCGCACTGGGAGTCACCGACAAAGCTGAGCGGTTGCCGATTCTCGCCAACTATGCGCGATCACAGGGAAACGACCGATGGATCGACGCCGCCATCCTGCTGGCGGTCGGAAAGGACGTCCCCACCTTTGTCGATCTCTACCTGAAGCATGCCACGGATGAAGGGAAGCATCTCGGTTCCGGACACTCCAGCCACTTCCTTACCTCACTGGGAGAGGCCACCGGACGGGCCTTGAAGGACACGGAGCTGGCAATGGCGTTACCTCTCCATTTGACCACTCTCGAGTCGGAGGGTCCGGGTGCCCGGGATGCCTACCTGGTCGGCGTACTGGATGGACTGCAGCGTCGGCGCACCTCATTCCAGAAGTTGATCTCCAGCACCGGAGAGAAAGGGAGGAAGCTTCAGGAACTCGTCGCCAAGGATCACGACAAGGCACAGACCATCCTCACCGATGTCGCAGCCGATCTGGACGCCCGACTCCAGGCTTTGGATCTTTTCAGGAAATTGACCAGTGGAGATGTGACCACCCTGATTGCAGTATTACTCAACGACAGGGAGCCCATGGAACTGCGCCTGCATGTCATCGACGCCCTTGTGGATTCCGGGAAGGAGGACGTCATCAAGCCACTCGTCGGCGAACGATGGCGAACCTTTGGAACCGAGGAGACAGGACGCATCGTGAACAGGATGCTCTCAAGGACTGCCACGACTCCCCTGCTGTTGAACGCCATCAAGGAGGGCGTCGTGCAGCCATGGAGAATCGACTCCAACCGTCGCGGCCGCTTGCTCAAGAGCAAGGACAAGAAGATCAGCGCACTGGCAAACGAGGTCTTTAAACAGCTGGAATCCGGAGACCGGCAGGCCGCCTATGCCAAGGCCAAGGAATCGCTGAAGCTACCGGTCGATCTTGCGAAGGGCCGCGAAGTCTACCTGAGGGCCTGTGCCTCCTGCCACCGCCTTGGTGAACTCGGCTCCCAGGTGGGCCCCGACCTGGCAGGGGTCCGCAATCAACCGGCCGAGGCCCTTCTCCTCCACATCATCATTCCCAACTACGAGGTCTATCCCGGCTTTGCGGCCTACGAGGTGGAGACCAGCGATGACAGGGTGCTCAGCGGCCTGTTGACCGGGGAGAATGAAGGAAGCATCCGCCTGAAGATGGCGCAGGGAATCGAGGAAACCATTCCAAGGTCCTCCATCATCTCGATGCGCTCCACCAGCCTTTCCCTGATGCCCCAGGGATTGGAACAAACCATGACCGAGGCCGAACTCACCAGCCTGATCGGTTTCCTGAAGGGCGGAGAACTTTGATCGGAGTGAAGTTTGTAGATTCCAAACACATGGTGAGGCGACCGTTTTTGAAACGGTATGTGTGGGATTGATGGTGGGTTGAGTCGCGCCTACAGCATGTTACCCAGGGCTTCGCAGGCTACACCCTGGGCTGGAGTTGCATCGGGCCTTTGGCCCTGAAATGTCCAATTTTTTAAAGCACCAGCGGTGCGCCTCACGTGCAGCCTAGGGTGAAGCCCTAGGTATTGGTTTTCAAAAGGAGAGATAGGGCTGTAGGCCCGGTTCAACAATGGATGAAGGCAACGAGCCCAACGAAATACCAAGGTGCGCGCTCGGATCGGCAACCAACCCTACTCGCCCTTGGTTTCCTTGTCCGCTTCCGCAGCAGGCTTGGCATCCGCGGGAACGGCTTCCTCCACCTTGAGTGAGCGGATCTCACGACGGTACGGAGCAGGCTCGAAATCAATGACCCAGCCACCACCAAAGGGGGTGAAGAAGAAAAGCAGAATGAACACCAGCACCGACCAGAGAAGCATGTAGACGCCCACACCGATGGAGGCGAACATCTTCATCTCCTTGGTGAGTTTCTTGTTGGCCCACAGCCAGGCGAGGCCGTAGGGGGGGCAGGAGCAGTGTGGTCAGGCGGGTGTGGCGGGGAATTTCTACCATGGTTCTTCCTCTGGGCAGGGATTGTCTCTCAACAGCGACGCTCGGATTCAATCGAAGCGGACGCTCGTGGCAATTCTTTTCTCCCGAAATTCATGCATTCGTCTTCGCACGAACCCGAAGTCGGATTCACTCCGATGGCAGTTCACGCACCCTCACCATGCGGAAGCGATGCTCCGCCCCCTTTCCATGGTGTTGCAGGGCGATGGCCCCCTCCTTGAACCGATCATCGCTCACATCCGCGGTCAGGACGCCATTGACCCAGATCTGGATAAGGGGTCCTTTACAACGAACCCGAAGGTGGTTCCACGTGGACTTCACAAAGGCGCCCTCGGCCATCTTTCGGAACGCCTGGGTCTCATCATCCCCCTTCGGCCAGACCCAGCCGGAACCAATCGCGTAGATCATCCCCGTCTTCTCGTTCTCAATCTCGCATTGATACCCCAGGGGCTTCTTGCCGTTCCTGGCACATCGGAAACCGATTCCCGAGTTGTAGCCCGACTCCGGCATGAGGACCTCCGCCTCCAGCTCGAAGTCCTTGAAGGAGTCCTCATGCATCAGCCAAAGGTTGGGACCATCGGAATTCAACCTTACCACACCACCCTCCACAGAGACTTCCGCTTCAACCAGCGGTGTCCAGCCCTCGAGGCTTCCATCACGGATCAATTCCTTCCAGGCCGGGCGATCCACCGTCTCCAGAAAGGCATTGGCCGAAAAGCTGGTGAACATGGCCAGATCCGGATCTCCGACCTGGACGAAGGTGGCGGGCGCGTTGGAAGGACGCATCTTCTCGGCAAGCCCGGCAGCCATCTTCATCTGGGGGATGAGCTCCTTCGCAAGGCCGCCCAGGAGCTCCACGGTTCGCGCCGCGTGAAGCACGACCGTCATGTTGCCGGTTTCCAGTGCCTCCTTGAGGACAGGGAGTCCCTTGCCGACCTCGCCCACCCGGGTCAGGGCGGCGGCAGCCTCAACCCGCACCGCCCAGGACTCATCATACAAGGCCAGTTCCAGATCCTTGCGCGCCTTGCGGGAAAGGGTCTTTCGCTCAGCAAGCCCGATGGCACCCCAGTAACGAACCGATTCACTCACGTGCCTGAGATTGGCCATGTGGGCATACTCATCACCTACACCCACCTCGGCCGCAGCCTGATACACACTCTCGAAATCCAGTTCACGATCCCGCGCCACTTCCCAGGGAGTGCTTTCCCCGAAGAGCTTCCAGGCATCGCTCTCCGCCACGAACCCCACGTCCATGGAGGATCTCAACTGTTCGCGGTGCGCCTTGCGCATTTCCTCCAGAACGCCTGCATGCTCAGGGCTATCGACAAGATTGTTCAGATTCATCGGATCCGCTTCACAATCGTAGAGTTCCTCCACCGGCTTGCGGTCTCCTGCAAAATGCCATTGCGCGTCTGTCATCTCATCCCGGTCGGTTCGCCGGTAAAACTCATGCCGGATCAAGCCAAGGTCCGGCCAGGCTGTCGGCTGGTTGTAGCCCAGATGCGGCATGTAGTTTCGAATGTAGAGATACTTCCGGCTCCTGACAGAGCGCGCCAGGTCCCTTGCCTCATCCACGCGGTCACGATGCCCGAACACATATCTTCTGGCCGCACCTGATTCCTTACCAAGAAAGGGAATCCCCTGCATGAAGTCAGGAACAGGGATCTCCAGAAGACTCAGTACGGTCGGCCCGAAGTCCACAAAGCTCACCAGTCGCTTCGAGGTCGAACCCGCTTCATTGGGTGCGAGGTTCGCATATTTTTCCGGGAAACGAATCAGCAGGGGCACACGCATACCCGAGTCCAGCAGGGCACGCTTGTGACGCGGCAGTCCGGTTCCATGATCCGAGTAGAAGAAGACGATCGTGTTGTCGGCCAACCCATCCTCCTCAAGCTGCGCAAGTATCTCCCCCACCTGCTTGTCCATGGCCGTCACACAGTCATGGAAGCGCGCAAGCGTACGGCGCACCACCGGAGTATCCGGATAATAGGGAGGCACCTCCATGCGGGCTGGATCATGTATTTCGCCCGCACTCAGGCTGCTCTGGACCTCCTTTCGAAAAGTCGCCTCATCCCAGACCATGGCCCGGCTCTGGTGGGAGGTCATCAGGTTGAAGATGGAAAAGAAGGGCTGCGACTTGTCGGATCGTTTCCTCCAATGCGCCGTATCGCTGCTCTCGTCCCAGGAGGCCTCGATGATCTTCTCCCAGTTGGCCGTGTTGTAGTCGGTCTTGACGTTGTTCGACGTGTAGTAGCCCTCGGCACGAATCAGCGATGGAAAACCATTCATGACCTCCGGAATCGGAAAAGCCGATCGCATCTGCTGCGTTCCAAGACTTGTGGCGTAACAACCCGTGATCAGGCAAGACCTCGATGGCGAACAGACCGGGGCGGACGCAAAGGCATGACTGTATTTCACGCTTTCCCCGGCCAGCGCATCGATGTTCGGGGTCAACGCCATCTCATCACCATAGCATCCCAAGACAGGGCTCATGTCCTCCGCTGTGATCCAGAGGATATTCGGACGGTCCTTGGCGTCTCCGGAAACCGACAACACGCCAAGGAGGGAACAAAGAATCAAACAGAGGACATGGGGCATGAAGGCACCATAATCAGCCTTCAACTCCAAGGAAATGAAGAACGATCCCCATCATCACTGACTTGCGAAAACGGCGATCCTCTGATAGCACCTGACGAATGTTGAAAAAGGTGGCACTCCCTCGCTCCCTCGCTCCCTCGCTCCGTCGCTGTCTTTGCAGCCTGCCTCATCGGTTTTCAAGCCGTGGATTCACTGGCCCAGAATTGGGTCATCCACAATCCATCCCCTCCGAGCTACACCACGATGGACAAGATCCGTGCTGGGAATGGGACCGTCATCGGACGCATGGCGGATGGCAACCGGCTGGCCGTTTCCACTGACTCAGGAGCCACCTGGCAGGTTGTCCGACCACTGATTGGTGGCTCTCTGCGCGAGATTGAGTACGGGGCCTCCGGTTGGATTGCCGTTGGCGAAGACTCCGACAGCAAGCACTACCTCCTCCACAGCAGCAACGGCATCAACTGGACCAAGGGCCCCGAGGTGAACGACATTGGAAACTGGGGCCTGGTCTACGCCAATGGCACCTACTACGCGATCTCCTACAACTTCAGCGGTGCCCAGCGAACCTACTCCTCCACCAACGGTACCACCTGGTCGGACCTTGGAGAAACCGACCTGACCGTCGATCCGGAAAGGGTCGTGTATGACACCAACAACAACCTTCTCATCCTCGTTGGAGGCGGAGGCAAGATCGCTACGTCCTCCAATGGCATCAACTGGACGGTCCGGGTCGACGATACCAGTGGCAACACCTTCCGGGACGCCCACTTTTCAAACGGTGCCACCATCGTCATCGGTAGTACCAAGACGCTCTACCGCTCGACGGATGGCACTACATGGAACACGGTGCAGAGCACGGAAACAGGTTACTACGGGATCACCCACATGCCTGGTGACATGGACGATGGCCTCTGGCTGGCACTCGATTATCAGAATGATTTCAGTGCATCCACCAACAATGGCGTCACCTGGAATCTTTCACCCGGCATCGGATTCAGCAGCCCTTCGATTAGAAGCCTGACCTACAATCCAGGTGACGAGCTCTTCTATGCATCAGGACAGGTCGGCATGGTCATCAACAATGACGATGCTTCCGACAATTGGACCATCCTGCAAAAAAATCGTACAGGTAGCATCAAGGGGATCACCGAAGGAAACGGGATCATCGTTGCAGTAACGGACCGAGGGGTCAACGCACAGGCGCAGGCCATAAGAAGTGATGACGGCGGGGCAACGTGGACGCTGCATGACATGGATAGCACAGCCAGCATCACCTACGGCGTGATATTCCATGCAGGAACCTTCTACGCCATCCTTTCCACTGCTGATCTTTCGACCTCAACCGACGGGATGAACTGGACGAAGCAGGAGATGAATCGCGGCGTGGGAATGATACTCCACGATGGCACACAATTTGTGGCCTTTGAAGATAATGGCCCAACATTCGCCCCATATCTATCCCCGGACGCGGTCACGTGGACCGAATACGACCAGGGAAGCCTGCCATCAGTCAGTTTTACTCCGGTCGCCCATTACGTGGACGGAACCTATCTTCTGTTTGAAAGCAATTCCGGGGCAAAGATTCACAGCTCAACCGACCTCATCACCTGGCAGACTTCCAGTGTCGCCGGCTTTTCTAACATCTCCGAGTACCAGCACATCAACAAACTCGGAAACATGTATTACTATATCAGTGGTGACCGTGTCATCCAATCGCCCGACCTCAGGACATGGGCCCTTGGCGACTTCACGGGGAGCATCGAGCCCGATCCGTTCCCGATCATATCAAGAGGCGACCGGATGTATGGCATCGGCGAATCCAACAACCCCGAACAGCTGCGTCTCATCTACTCCGATGACGGCATCACCTGGCAGCTCTTTGGCGATTCCGATGCCAGCGTTGGCAACGCCTTTTCATCCTATCAGCTCTACACAGGAGGAAGACTGATTCAGACCGGACCCAACGGCTACCTTGCCTCAATGGTGGTTGACCTTCCTGCGATCATGGCTCCAAGCGGAACGTCATTCGCCGACTGGGCCACAGCCAATTCCCTGCCCATGGGCCTGGACGGCCCAACCGATGACGCTGACATGGATGGCGTGATCAACTACGCGGAATTCGCCATCGGAACCGATCCCAATTCAGCCGGTTCAGCCATTCTTCCATCGGACACAATCGTGACAGTGGACGGACAAAAGTATGCCGCAGTGCAATATGTCCGTAGCAAGGACGCCAGCGGAGCCACCATCGAGGTGGAGGCGTTTACCTCCCTCGACTTCACCGTCAGCATCCCGACAACCGAGGTAGAAGTAATGGATCTTGGAAACGGAACTGAGTTGGTGACCGTCCGCGTGAACAACACACTCGCCAACACGGCTGCAGCCTTCTTCAAGACCAAGGTGGTCGACGGGTCGGGAAGCTAGGACAATCACCAGGAATGCAGGCATTTGCGTTCCTGCAAAAGGCGCTTGAAACCGGAAGCGACTTTCCCCATCTTCTCCGGTCCCCGGTGGCGGGGTAGCCAAGTGGTAAGGCACGGCTCTGCAAAAGCTGCATCGACGGTTCGATTCCGTCCCTCGCCTCCAATTCCTTTTCTACTTCTTCGTGCTCTTCGATTCTTCGAGGTTTGTTCAACCATTACTGTGAACCACCTGGATGCTCGGGCAGACAGACATTCCACCGGATGGCCATCAGCCGCGATACCACGATGACCACGATTCCTGCGGTCAAGGAAAGTTCTTCGGATCCACTGACCTCCTTCACTCCAAAGTAGATCCAGCACCCCAAAAACGCACAGGTCGCGTAGAGTGGTGTCGCCTCGAAGAGCCTGGGCACTTCGTTGCACACGACATCACTGATGGCACCGCCCGCGGTTCCGGTCACCACTCCCATCAGGGCGGCAATGAAGAGGGACGTTCCCGCATCGACGGCATGATTGGCGCCCACAATGGCGAAGAATCCCAGGCCCAAGGCATCCGGCAGCTGAAGCCATTTTTCAATCACGGCGTCCCCCGCCTTGATCACCTGGCTTCCCAATGCCATGGCGAAGATCAGGACTGGATAGTGCTCGTACTCGATCCAGAACAGCGGATGGCGATCGAGGAAAAGATCCCTGAGTGTGCCACCTGCGAAGGCGGTGATGAACGCAACAGTGAAGACTCCGATGAAATCAAGCCGGTTCTTCCGTGCCAGCATGATGCCAAAGGTGCCTGAGGCCACGACGGCGGAAAGTTCAATCAACTGAAGCATGAGCGAATCACTCCTTCAACAGGTGTCGCACCTTGTCGTATTCCGGATTCACACACTTGTCGCCCCAGCGCTTCAAGGTGGAAAGAAGCCCGGCGTCGGATTCGACCTTCTGTCCCTTGTCACCCGTTTCACTGATCCAGCCCTTCAGCAGTTTACGATGTTCATCAAGGGCCCATTTGAAGCGGGGATCGTTGGCGAGGTTGTGGATTTCATGCGGGTCATTCTGCAGATCGTAAAGTTCCTCCGCGGGCTTCCTGTCCCCAAAGAAGATCAACTGGGTCTCATTCATCTCCCCAGCCGCCATCATCTCGCGAAGGCGGATCGATACCGGCCAGGGATCCTTGTAGCTGGGCTGCATGTAGGGCCGGTCCGTCAGGTAGTTCCTCAGGTACTTGAAACGGGGTGTGGCAATCGCACGGATGCGTTCGATCGTGTAGTCACACCGGTCCCGGGCCGCCACCACGAACTTCCGTGGCGTGTGATGCGGAGAAAGAAAATCATAACCCTCCATGTAGTCGGGCACCGGAAGACCAACCGCTGCGAGGCTCGCGGGTGCAATGTCGATTCCACTGACCAGATCATCACGGACTTCTCCCGCCTCCACTCCCGGCCCCGCGACAATCATGGGCATCCGGATGCCACCTTCGTAGAGAAACTGCTTGTGGCGGTGCAGCTTGTATCCGTGGTCACTGAACAGGATGATCAACGTGTCCTTGTAGAGCTTGTCCTTCTTCAGGGCCGCCACGATCTCACCCACCTCCTGATCGGTCTTGATGATACAGTCATAGTGGTGCGCGATCTCTTCGCGCACTTCAGGGATGTCTGGATAGTAGGGAGGCACCGGCACCACATGGCGATCCACCACCTTCTTCGCCTGCTTGTTGAGCTTGCCTCCCTTGAGCTGGATCTGGCCAAAGAAGGGTTTGCCCTCCTTGTTCAAGCGCCACCAGGTGCCCTTCTTGTTGACGCTGTACATCTCATCAGCGGACCAGGTGAAGTTGTAGTCGTCCTTCCCTGAATCATTGAAGGTGAAGTAACCCGCCTTCCTGAAGATCTCCGGCAGGGTCGAAACTCCCTCCGGCAGGGTGATCTCATCGTAGTTGGGCCCCATGCTTTTGCCGCGGAAGTCAGGGCGGCCGCTCCGGTGGTTGTGGAGACCGAAGGTCGTCTGCATGACTCCGACGATCGTGGCGGAGCGGGTTGCCGAGCAGACTCCGGCCGGGGTGTAGAAGCGATCAAAGCGCGTCCCCTCCCTTGCGAGCTGGTCCATGTGGGGTGTCTCAACGACCTTGTCCCCATAGCAACTGAACCAGCCACTGACGTCCTCAAGATAGATCCAAAGCACGTTCTTCGGCTTGGCGGCGGAGAGATCGGAAACCAGAACCGTCAACAGGACGGCAAAGACCACGGAAAATCGGAAGCGACTCATGAACCGGAGTAAACCGGAAAACTCAGAATTTTAAATTCAGAATTCGAAATTCAGCATTGGGAACCGGTCGGTTCCTAGGCCTCGGCCATCTGCGTCTCGCGCGAGGCACCCGGCATGTTTCCCCGAAGACATTCGACCATGCCGGGAAGCTTCTCGATGACGAGGTCCACGTCCTCCTCGGTGTTGTAGATCCCGAGGCTGAAGCGGACCGACCCCTGTGCAATTTCCTCACGAACCCCCATGGAGGTCAGGACATGAGAGGGCTTCAGGGAGCCCGTGGTGCAGGCGGAACCACTGGAGGCACAGATGTTCTCCTTGTTGAGCAGCAGCAGCAACGCCTCGGCCTCAAGTCCCGAGAAGGCGATGTTGGCCGTGTTGGGAAGCCGCTTCTCGGCATTGCCGTTCCGGGATGTTCCGGGAATCTGCTTCAGGATGAACTTCTCCAAACGGTCACGCATCGCACGCACCCGCGTGTTCTCATCATCAATGGTGGCCATCGCGAGCTCGGCGGCGCGACCAAACCCGACTATGCTGGCGACGTTCTCAGTGCCACCACGACGCCCTCGTTCCTGCCCTCCCCCAGTCACATAGGACTGATACTTCGTGCCGGCCTTGACGTAGAGCAGGCCGACGCCCTTGGGGGCATGCAGCTTGTGGGCGGAAAGAGACATCATATCGACGCCCAGGTCCTTGACATCGATCTTCACCTTGCCCGGAACCTGGACGGCATCGGAATGAAACATCACACCATGCATGCGGCAGATGGCAGCCGCCTCCTCAATGGTGAACATCACCCCGGTTTCATTGTTTGCCCACATCAGCGAAACGAGCGCCGTATCCGGACGGATCGCCTCCTGAAGAAGACATATGTCCAGCGAGCCATCGGACTCCACGGGAAGATAGGTGACCTCGTAGCCACGCTTCTCCAGAAGTCTGCCAAAGGCCATATTGGCCGAATGCTCCACACTCGAGGTGATGATATGACGCTTGCCCGGCTGGACCGACAAGGCGCTCATGAAGGCGGAATTGTTGCTCTCGGTGCCGCAGCTGGTGAAAAGGATCTCGGAAGGATCCGCGTTGATCATCGCGGCCAGTTTCTCGCGTGCACCACGCACATGATCCGCCACCTGGCTCCCAAATCCATAGGCGCTCGACGGGTTGCCCCACAGCTCCGTGTAGAACGGCAGCATGGCCTCCACCACCTCAGGGGCCACCTGGGTCGTTGCATTGTTGTCGAGATAACAGAGTCGTTGCTCAGCCATGATCGGGTCCTTTTGAACTCGCGGATCCTGCCCTTTTGGGCAAAAGGGCCGCGATTAAGCGACCCTTTCCCACCATGGTAAAGCAATTTTTCGCCTCCAGAAAGCCCATCTCCACCTCCAGTCAGGGAGGTTGGGACTACTTCTTTTTCCGGTTTCGAGGAGGGTTCAACACCTCCCAAAGCACCACTTGGGAGGAGCTGGCCCACTCATTCCAGCGCTTCTCAAGGCGGGCCACCACATCTGGATGCTGCTTGGCAAGATTGTTCAGTTCGGAGCGGTCCTTCCGGATGTTGTAGAGCTCCCACGGCTGGCGATACTTGGAAACCAGCTTCCAGTCACCGTCCCGGATGGCGCGATTGCCCTCGTGCTCCCAGAAGATCGGGGCCTCCCTTTCAAGAGACTTTCCAGAGAGCGACGGAGCCAGGCTGACCCCTTCCATCGGCTGAATCCGCCGCCCGCGAAAGGTCTTCGGGTATTTGGCCCCTGCAACATCCACACAGGTG
>CAZKNW010000042.1:6263-14883 GCA_964554035.1 uncultured Verrucomicrobiota bacterium | reverse complement strand
TGGTCATGACCTTGGCCTTGAACTCGAAATTCTTGAAATCATGCTTTCCGACCGGACCGTTGTAAAAGGCATGGGCACGGGGACCAAAGACCACCAGGTTGCCATCCTCAACAAAGACCGACGAAGGATTGTCGGTACTGACCTTCCATCCGTTGAGGTTCTTGCCGTTGAAGATCTTTTTGAAGCCGTCCGCGGCGCTTGCCGAGGTGACCAGCGCTGCGAGAAGCAGCCCGATGAGGAGTGTCTTGTTTTTCATATTGTCTAATGCCGGAACCGGGGGTGAGGGCCGATTACAGGGGGCGAGACGTTTAACGACACCAAAAGCTTCAAGTCGAGTGAAAGATTCGCATCCGCCCCAAGATCCGGATCCTAGACATCCGGAAGCAGCTCAGCCTGCTTGATCAACCGGCAGAACTCCTTCTTCGTTGCGTGTCGATGCTCCCCCTCACCGCTCTCCAGATCCAGCATGGCCTTGTAATCCACGGCCAACCTCTCCAGATGAACGATCCGGATGAACCCGGTCTCTGTTTTCCAGACCTGTCCCTGTCGTAATCTCATGGGATCCAGTAGATAGCACGAACCGTCCTCCAAAACGAGCCAAGGCTCCGGTTCAAAGGGAAAAGAAAAAAATCCAAAGAAGTCGGATCACCAGACCAGGGATTCCTGACCGCCAGCCTCCCGGTTGCGACGGAGCCGGATGCGGAATGCCTGCTCCAGTTCCTCGGCCTTCGCTATGGCCTCGGATGTCATGGCCGGCTTGAGAACGGCATGGGCCTTGCCAAGTTCCTCCGGAATCCCTCCAAGGGCGATGTTGGCCCAGGCCAGCGCCTCGGAAAGCCGCTGGACCGTGCCGACACCGTTGGCGAGCATCAGGCTGAGAAGTCGTTGGGCCTGGGAATGCCCCTTCAGGGCTGCATTCCTCGTCGACTCAAAAGCACGCCTCTGGTTGTCGGGCGATCCGGAATCCCGGTGCAGGAGAAACCCAAGTTTGTATTCGGCCTCCACATCGCCGGACCTGGCAGCCTCGACCAGGAGCTCCATGGCCCTGGAGGCATCCTGCTCCACCCCCATGCCGATCAGGTATAGATCCGCCAGAGCACTGTAGGAAGGCAGGTATTTCGACTCGACGCCCTTGGCGAAGGCCTCGGCCGCCTTCTCATAACGCGACTTTCCCTTCCCCGTTCCGGAATAACCCAACCCCAGAAAATGATTCGCAATCGCATCGCCGGACCTGGCCTTGGATTGAAGCGCCGACAGCAACCTGCCCTGATCCACCCGTTCCTTGTCGCCCGGCAGCACCTGGAGCAGGATTTCACTTCGACGACACCCCAGACTCACCGACTTCAAAAGAGCGTCCAAAGCCTTGCTGATATCCTTCCGGTAGCCGAAGCCGTTGAGGTAGGCCTCGCCCCGCAGGTGCCATGGATGGTACCCGCCTGAAGCCTCCGCCTGCCTGAGAAGCTCTTCGCCCTTTTGCACATCCTGTTTCACCCCGGATCCCTTTAGGTGGAGAAACCCGAGGTAAGCCGTTGCACGTGCGTCTCCTCCGGCCGATGCCTTCCGCATCCAGGAGGCCGCCGATACGGGATCCGGCTTGGAGGGCCTCTCGGCGAGATACTGTCCGTAAAAATACTGGGCCTGCGGCAAACCCTTTTCGGCAGCGGATTTCAGGAGTTCTTCAAAGGAGGACTGGTCCAGGTCAACCCCGATCCGGTCGGAGGCCAGCACCGCAAGGTTGAAGGTGGCCTTGGCACTGCCCTGCTCCATCGCCTTCCGGATCTTCTCCAATCCCTCGACAGGCTGGAATTGGGTTCCCAAACCCAGCAGTTCGGAAAGCCCCTGCGCGGCAAGCGCGTCTGTATGGCCTTGGGCAGCCGCCCGGGAAAAGAAGACCTGCCCCACGGACAGGTTCGCCTCGTCACCGAGGTCATGAAACATCCGCAGTCCCATTTCATACTGCTTCGAGGCAGGAAGCCCATCTGCAGCCAGGAGCGTGAAAAGGGAAAGGCACCACCCTGCGATGATCGCCGGAAGCAGTGCCTTTCTGGAATTCATTTGGGACAAGGGAGGATCAATAGACGTCACGGACGTAGCGCTTTTCCTTCTTGAGGTTGTTCACGTATTCAACCGCTCCACTCTCGGAAAGTCCACCTTCCTTCTGGATGACGTCATGCAGGGCCTTGTCGACGTCCTTAGCCATCCGGTAGGCATCACCACAGACGAAGAAATAGCCACCTTCCTGAAGCCAGGCATAGAGTTCCCTCGAATTCTCCCGCATCCGGTCCTGAACATAGATCTTCTCCTCCTGATCACGTGAGAAGGCGAGATCCAGCTTGGTAAGGACACCCTTCTTCTCAAGCGCCTTGAGTTCATTCTCGTAGAAGAAGTCCGTCTTGGAGTTCCGTTCCCCGAAGAAGAGCCAGTTCTTGCCCTTCGAGCCACGTACCTCACGCTCCTCAAGGAAGGCCCTGAAGGGCGCCACACCCGTACCGGGACCCACCATGATCATGGGAAGGTCATCATTCTCTGGAATGCCGAAGTGCTTGTTGGGCATCAGGTAGACGGGCACGTCTCCATCTTCCCCCACACGGTCGGCCAGGAAGGTCGAGCAGACACCCTTTTTGGGGCGGCCAAAGGTCTCATATCGCACCGACGCAATCGTAAGGTGAACCTCACCCGGATGCTTGTTGATGCTGGATGAAATCGAATAGGCCCGGGCCTGAAGCTTCTTGAGGAAGCCGACAAACTCGGTCGGGGAAAACTCGGCCTTGGGATAATCCAGGAGCAGGTCCAATGTGTCGCGCCCCCACATGAACTTTGACAAGTCCTCCTTGTTCTCGGGCTTGATCAGTCGGTGCAGTTCGGAATCCCCGGACCCGGTGGCCACCGCCGAGATGAATTCCTTCGAGGGCAGCTTGATCTCGTAGTCGCTGAAAAGCACCTCCTTCAGGGGAAGGTTCTTTCCGTCGGCACCCGGCACCATCTCTTCACCGGAACATCCCAGGGCGGAGATGATGTCCTCGACCAGCTGGGGACAGTTCGTGGAATAGACACCCAACGCGTCACCCACCTCGTAGACGATGTCGGATCCGGCAAGCGAAATCTCATAGTGACGCGTCTCCTTGGAGGAACCATGGGCGGTCAGGATCTCGTTCTTGAGGAGCTTGGCACGGAAGGGATTCTTGCGGGTCCACTGGGAACCCGGGGCCTTCGGGGCACTTTCAACCACCACGGCACCTCCGGGAACCGACACTCCCTTGGAGATCGCGGTCAGTGCACCCAGCACCCATTCCTCATAGGGCTCCTCGAAATCCACGTCGCAATCCTTGCGGTCAAAGACCCTCTCACCACCCAGCTCCTCCAGCTTCTTGTCCCAGTCCTTGCCGGACTGGCAGAACAGGTCGTAGCTGGTATCTCCCAATGCACAGACCGAGAACCGGGTATTGTCCAGGGCCGGGGCACCATCACTGTTCGCAAGGTCCCAGAGTCCCTGGGAATTGTCAGGCATCTCACCCTCGCCATAAGTACTGGTGATGATGAAGAGGCGCTCCACGGAGGGCAGGGTTGAAAGGTCGAAGGCATCCATCGAGCACACCCGTCCCTTCAGGCCGAACTGCGCGGCCTTCTCCACGGTGGTGTTGGCCAACCCCTCCGCATTGCCCGTCTGGGACCCGTAGAGGATCACCAGTTCAGGCATGTCCGCCTTGTCACTCCCCTTGGTGTTGAGAAGGCGCGTGTTGATGCCGGCAAAAAATCCGGACAACCAGCTGCGCTGCTCATCACTGAACGGGGCATCCTCGGGGATGTAGGGCGCGTTCTTTTCCTTTAGTTGAGTTACGTCCATCAAATGCTAATTCGGTTCGGTCAACGTCGGTTCCCGCAATCAGACCACCTGGTTCTCCACGGTCTGGACCGCAAACAGTTCCTCAAGGCGTGCCTGGTGCAGAACGGCCGCCTGGTTGGCGCGATCCTGCTGGATGATCCAGGCCGTGGCTCCAGGAGAATGCGTCTCCTGCACGTCCCGGTCCTCCATCGACATCTTGTAGTCCTGGATGCGCTGCCTCGCCATCTTCTCGGCCAGCTCCTCCGTCGTGAACGGATTGAGCGCGGCTTTGATATCCTTCGCAAGGGCATCGATCAACTTAAAGTCTGAGGAGACGACCAGTTGCCTTGCGTCGTGGTCCACGCGCAGACGTCCCGGCTCCTGCCCCCTCTTCACCAGTGCATCCCTTGCAATCGAGACCGCCTTCTTCATCACCGAGTAGGCGTTCACCAGACGGAACATGGCCGCCGTGTCCATCTCATCCTGACCCGGGGCTTGCCCCGAAAGAACCGGCTTGTTCTTGTTGTAGGCCTCGGCCAGCGCGGACACTTCCTTGCGCGCCTGCCCCATGGCCAGCTCGTCCAGCATCTGCTTGCGGTCCATGACCTCCATGATGCCGTCCGCTGTCTGTGTGCGGAAAAGGGACTCGGGGATTATGTAGCGGAAGAACTGCTTCTCATACTCCCAGCGGTCCAGAATGCGGCTCGCAATCTGCGAACCGGTGAGATTCACATGCTCCCTGAGAATGGACAGAAGGATCTGCTCTTGGGCCCGTGCCTCATCGGAATCATCATCCAGACGCTTCACGATGATGGACTCATGGCTGTAACGCTTCTCGAAGCTTCCATCGGCATCATACTGGTAGGCGTTGCCACCCGACATGCCGTTGCCGAAGCCCTTGCCACAGCCACCCAGGTTCACGACCACACCGCTGGTCATGTACTCACAACAGAAGTCACCCACACCCTCGACCACTCCCAGCGCACCCGAGTTACGAACGGCAAAGCGGTCTCCGGCCTCACCGTTGACATAAAGCTGCCCACCGGTCGCACCAAAGAGTGCGAAGTTGCCGATGAGCACGTTCTCGCCACGGACCGGCGACCCTCCACCTGGCGATTGGATTGCCATGATGCCACCGCAGGCGCCCTTGCCGACGCCATCGTTGCAGGTCCCGGAGTGTTCCAGGTGCAGTCCCTCGACGAGGTAGGCACCATAGCTCTGGCCCGCGGAATTGGTCGTCTTGACGCGAATGGTATGCGGCCTCAGGAATCGGCGGCCCTTCTTTCCGGACAACCATGCCTTGCTCTTGGAAAGGTCTTCGGGAGTCAGCTCGTGGTTCAACATGCGCTCGATGTCGATGGACAGCTGTCCGGCAAAAGACTTGATGCAGTTGGTAAGCTTGAACTCGGGGCCTTCGAAGGAAAGCCTGTCCACCTTGCCGGCGAGCAGCTGCTCCTTCACGGGGATCAGCATGAGGTCGTCCAAAGGAAATTCCTTCTCGCGGTAGATCGGCTTTTCAACCGGCTTCACCTTCGCCTCAGCCAGAAGACCACGGAAGTCGAGATCACCCACAATGTTGGGATGCTCGACCAGCTGGAGGAGATCCGTCTTGCCCCGGATGTCCAGCAATGACCTGTAACCCAGTCTCGCCAGGATCCGGCGGACATCATGGGCCACATTGAGGAAATACTGGGCCAGCGCACGGGTGTCACCGGCGTACACCTCGGGGTTGGTGGTCAGGCCTGCAGGACACTTGATGTTGCAGTTCTTGGCCATGACGCACTTCAACATCATCAGGGCCGTGGTTCCGAACTCGAAGGAGTCCGCCCCCAGAATGGCTGATTTCACCACGTCCGATCCGGTCTGGTGCGCATTGGAGGCTCGAAGGACGACCTTCTGGCGGATGCCGTCCGCGGAAAGGGCCTGGTGCACCTCGGCAATGCCGATCTCGGCGGCACGGCCGGTGTTCTTGAGACTCGTGACCTGTGCAGCACCGGTACCACCACTGGCACCCGCGACGTTGATGACATCGGCGCCCGCCTTGGCCACACCGACCGCAATGGTTCCAATACCCTCGGAGGAGACAAGCTTGACGACCACCTTGGCACGGGAGGCCTTGGCATCATGGATCAGCTGGGCAAGATCCTCGATCGAGTAGGTGTCATGATGGGGAGGAGGACTCACCAGCTCGATGCCAGGCGTTCCACCACGGGAAGCGGCAATCTCCACCGTCACCTTCTTCGCCGGAAGCTGGCCACCCTCACCGGGCTTGGCTCCCTGTGCGATCTTGATCTCAACCTCCTTCAGGTTGGGGTCGGCAAAGTATCCGGCCCAGACACCAAAGCGTCCCGAGGCGATCTGCTTGATCGAGCTGCTCTTGATCGTGTTGAAGCGGTACATCCGCTCACCACCCTCACCCGAGTTGCTCAGGGCACCGGCGATGTTCGCACCCTGCGAAACGGCCTCATGCACCACCCGCGTCAGGGCCCCATGACTCATGGCCGCCGAACTCAGGGTGGCCGTCACTTCATGGGCTGGCTGGATCTGTTCCAGGGGAAGCGGCTCGGCACCCTGCTGAATCATGGTGAGATAACGGTCAAAGGTCTTGGTCGAGTCCTTCACCACGAGGCCTGCTTCCGAAAGTTCCAGCGATATGTTGTCGAAGCGCTTCAGGAGATGGGACTGCAGGCTCCTCAGGCGGGGAGAACTGTTGTCCGGAATGAGCACCACGGTGCGGGTGCCGTCCTCGGCCTTGTCCACCCGCATGCCACGGATCATCAACCAGTTGTTGCCCCGGATGCGCTGGCGCCCGAGGGACTTGTCAAAGTCCTCGACGGTCTGGGCCTTGGAGACATCGGCAGGGAAATACATGATGTCGCGGAGAGCCGCCGGCTTGGTCCAGCGTGCCTCTGCGATGTTCTTCACGAAGTTGTCGTAGGCACGGGTGATCCGGAAGCGATCAATCTGCTCCGAGGTCCGCTTGTTGTAGCCGAAAAGCTTGTAGGCGGCATTCGACGGATCCGAGGAATCGTTCACCATCTCGTTCAGGGCTGCCTTGATGGCGGGCGATTCCGCGTCGTTCTGCTCGCCAAACAGACGATCGATCATCTGTGCCTGCAACTGTCGTGTCAGCTTGGCTATGACCGCATCGATCTGCTTCTGGAGGATGTCCTGCCCGTCGAGGCCGTTCTTGGTGAAGATCTGTTCGATCCTGGCGGTGATGTCCGTGCCGGCCGCAATCTCCTCCTCGATGGAACCTGAAAGGGCCACCAGCTCATCCAGGATGTCCTGCCGGTCGCCCAAACCAGCCTTGTCCATGACCCATCTGAGTTCGTCCTCGATGGCATAGACGATCTCCTCGTTGGTCATGTTGGTGTATTCACGCACGGCCACGTTTCCAAAGCTGTGGCCCGCGCCCTCGTTCCTCTCCTTGAAGAGACCGAGGTGGGGAATGTCGGCCTCGCCATGGATGGAGAAGGCCCTGACATGCCATTCAAGGCAGCTGGAAGCCACGGCTTCAAATCCCGCTCCACCGATCGGGGAGAATGCGTTGGGGAAATACTTGCGGAAGACCGGGTCCTCGGTGTTGAGGCAGTTGGGCTCGAAGAACTCACCACCGATGTAGCTCTCCACGGTGCAGAGGCCAAACTTGCCCATCGTCTTGAGGAGCGACTTGTGACAGGCCTTGCGGAACTTCTCGAGGCCCTTCTTGTAGCCACCTTCCTTGCTGATGGTCCGCGTCCGGTTTTCCACCGTGATGGGACAAATGGCGGAGGCGCCAAATCCAAGAAGACAGGCCACATGATGTGAACTGGCCGCCTGGCCGGTCTCCATGACGATGGAGGAACGGAAGCGCAGTCCCTTCTCAATCAGACGCTGGTTGGCAGCAGCCACCATGAGCAGCGAGGGCAGCGGACAACTCTCCTCGTTGACCGCCCGATCGCTCAGTACGATAACACCCACCTCTGCGGAAGCAGCCCTCTCGACCTCGCCGCAAACGGCCTCGACCGCTTCGATCAGTCTCTTCCGGTTCTCCTTCGGGTCCTGACTGGGAAGGTAGAACATCGGGATGGTCTCCACGCCCACCTGGTCCTGCCGCCGCAGCTGCTCCAGTTCATGGGTGAACAGAATCGGGCTTTCCAGCATCACCTGCCGGGAATCCTCCGGTGCAAAGGTCGGCTTGCCACCCAAGGCCACCCGGAGTGTCATGCCATCCTGTTCACGGATGGAATCCAAAGGCGGATTGGTGACCTGGGCAAAGCGCTGTGAGAAATACTTGAACATGCCCCCCTCGGAATTGGTGAGGGCATTGGTGGCGACGCCATAACCCATGGCACTCACCTTCTCCGCCGCGGTCTGGATCATCGGATCCAGCATGAACTTGAAGCTCTCCTGACTGTGGGAATAAGCCACGTGCTGCTGGTCGATCGTCAGCTTGGAATCCACCTTCACCTCCTCCAGCGGAACCGCCGGCAGGTCGGCAAGACGAATGAGACGCTCCTTCGTCATGGCGGCATAGTCCTTCTGCTTCGCCATGTGCTCGAGCACCTCCACATTGGTCCAGACCTTGCCTGCGCCATGATCGAAGTAGATCATGCCTCCAGACTCAATCCTTCCACGGCGAATCACCCTTTCAGGATCAAATTCAATCTGCCCCGCCTCGGAGGTCACCGCCAGGTATTCATCGGTCTCAATGGACCGGAGCGGACGCAAACCAAGACGATCCAGGCGCGCACCCACCTTGACACCATCGCAAAAGACCAGCGCCGCAGGTCCATCATTCTTCTCCTCGTACAG
>CAZKNW010000042.1:0-6253 GCA_964554035.1 uncultured Verrucomicrobiota bacterium | reverse complement strand
CTGAGATACTCGAACATCGAGCGGACATCGTCCGAGATGGTCGGATCGTTCTCCCAGGCAGGAGGCATCATGGCGAGCACGGCCTCGACGATGTCCAGGCGATCCTCGATCACGCGACGTGTCAGGGTCTGGTCGAGGCGGGCCGAGTCGGACTGCCCCTTGGGGAACACCACCTTCCGACCCTTCTGTCGGGCTATGGCATCCTCGGAAAGACGGTTCTTCTTGTCGGTGTTCAGCTCACCATTGTGGCAAAGCCGACGGAAGGGCTGGGCCATGAAGGTCGCCGGTTCCGTGTTCGTGGAGAAACGGGTGTGAAAGGTGAAGATGCTGATCTCGTGATCAACGTCGTAGAGGTCCTTGAAGTATGGAACCAACTCATTGGAGTTGAGGCGGCCCTTGTAGACCACCGTCCGCGAGCTCATCGAACACGGGAAGAAACCGGCAAGGCTGTCGTCATTGTAGGCAATCGCCTCCAGGTCCTCCAAGGCATCGTTGATCTCCACCTCGAAGGAAAGCGGATCGGAGTGATCCATGTCCTCGGGACGGCCGAAGATCACCTGGTGAATGGGAAGCTGGGCACGTGCGGAGGCCTCGTTGACCACGGACTCGTCCACCTCGACCTCACGCCACATGATCACGGGGATGGAGTGCTTCGCGAGGATCTCCTCAACCAGTTCCACCGTCCGGTCGTGCTGCGACTCATCGGCGGGAAAGAAGAAGTTGGCGACACCGAACTCACCGCGCTTCAGCTCCGGATTGCCGACGAGCTTTCCGAAGAACCTTTCAGAAAGGTCCACGCAGCATCCGGCACCATCACCGATACCCTCGGAATTCATGCCGCCGCGGTGCGGCACAACGCAAAGCGCCTCATGTCCCTTCAGCATCAGGTCATGGGTTTGTTTTCCACTCTTGACCGTAATGAAGCCGACACCACACGCATCCGTGTGTTTCGAAGGATCATACAGCTCGGGTGCCGGACGATCGAACTGGTCGGCCATCAGGCCGACCACCACTTGGTTTTCACTGTTCTCTGTCTTCATCTTGGTCACTTGCAGTCTGGTTCGGAAAGGTCCGCCGAGTTGCCAGTGGGGTGCGCCCTCGCAGCATTTCCCCGGGAAGGTGGGAAAAAGAAGCGCTGCCGGATGGAGTGGCAACGCTTGCTTATACAGCTGAACTGAACGCCTGAGTAGATGCCCGCCTCCATAGGCAGGCCATAACGGATTCGACAAATAGACGAATTGTGGGCACCTGTAAAGCCACAGGTTTTCCTCCAACGACACCCCCGCCCCGGCCTGAACCCGTCATTGCTTTCCAGCAGATTCCCAAGGCAAGGCAGCCGATCAGCCCGTTTCCTGCCTTGAGGACCGGATTTCAAGGGTCACTGGAATACCCCAGGCGCCCAATTGACCAAGATTTTCAGGGGAAAAACGGGCCGTCCAATCCCCTTCAAGGCCCTCCATTTCAACCATAAGGGAACACCGGTAACGCCCAACCAGCCCCTTCCAAACTTCCGGATCACCCTCTACCTGACCCAGAATCTGCTCCAGCTGTCCTTCAAGCAGATGTTGGGAATTCCCTTCAAGCTCCCAAAGCCCGGAACCCGCCTCATAGAGCGTGCCCGAAGGCCCGGTCCAGGTGTCTCCATAGCGATGGGCGGAGGTCGGCTCACATCGGAGCAGTCCGCTGATTTCCCCTGGATCGAGATCTTTTCCCGTGATCCTCAGTGCCACACGCACGGTTTCGTGATGATGTTCCATCCGTTCCGGCGACATCTTCCCAGCCTGGCTGAGGCGTTTCCAGCGTTTGTTTTTCTTGCTGGCGAAAGGGGGCGGTTTCATTCTTGGTCCATGAATTGGTCCCTTCGTCTGTGGTTGTCCGTATCCTTGGCCTGTCTCACCCTGCTTTTCGTGGGCGGATGCAAATCCAAGCCCAGCACGGTGCAGTGGGACAATCGAGTCGGCCTCTATACCTACGACATGGCCGTGGACGAATTCGGGTCCCCCAACAATGAGGCCGTGCTCGGGGATGGGACCCAGCTCTGCCAATGGCTGATCCGCCGACGCTCCAGCAGCACCTACAAGATCCTTTACGGCTCCTGGCTGGATGACGGGGAGGAAAAGATGGATGAATTCCTCACCCTGAGCTTCGATTCGAAGGGCGTGCTGCGAGGGTGGAAAACGGTATACAAATAGGTCTCAATCCTTTACCTTCCCCGCCATCGTCCTAGACTCGTCTCTGGAAATGCGCCGTTTAAGCAACATGATCAGCCGTTTGAGCAACACGATTATCGTGACCGGCTGCATTGCCTTCACGGCCTGGGCTGTCTTCGGATACATTCCCCTCATCCAGAACCAGACGGAACTGGGAAGACAAATTGAGCAGGTCCAGAGGGAGATTGAGGAAAAGGAACAGGCCAACGAACTCCTGTGGCTCCAGGTCCAGGCGGTCAAGAATGATCCGGAGACCATTGAGCGCCTCGCCCGAGAGAACCTCCGCCTCGCGCGCCCCGGTGAAACGGTCATCCGCTTCCGCAGCGAATTCTAGATCCGGACCTCCCGGGTTCCCCTCAACCCTCCTTCCGGAGGTGCTTTCCAAGAAACCTCCCCGTGTGGGAACCCTTCTTCCCCGCCACCTGTTCCGGTGTTCCCTGGGCAACGATCTCACCGCCTCCTTCCCCGCCTTCGGGACCAAGATCTATCAGCCAGTCGGACTCCGCGATCAGGTCCATGTTGTGCTCGATCACGACCACCGTGTGCCCTCCGTCCACCAGTCGCTGGATGACATCCACCAGCCGGGCCACATCCGACATGTGTAGCCCGATGGTCGGCTCCTCCAGGATGAACAGTTTGTGCTGCACGGGACGCGCCGCCTTCTCAGGTCGATTGGAGAGCCCCCCCAGCAGATGGGTCACCAGCTTCAAACGCTGTGCTTCCCCACCACTCAAGGTGGGGCTGGACTGCCCCAGGCGGATGTAGTCGAGCCCGGTGTCCCGAAGCGCCTCCAGGGCACGCTTGATCCGGGGATAGGGATCAAAGAACTCCACCGCCTCCGCCACGCTCATGTCGAGGACCTGGGCGATGTTCTTCCCCCCCAGCTCGATGTCCAGTGTCTCCGGATTGAAACGCTTTCCCTGGCAGGTCTCACAGGTGACGTAGGCCGGCGGAAGGAAGTTCATCTCCAGCTTGATGGACCCCGAGCCCTCACAATCCGGGCAACGCCCCAGGGCACTGTTGAAGGAGAACCGCCCCGGAAGGTAGCCACGCATCCGTGCCTCAGGCAGCTGCGAAAAAATCTTACGAATGTCATCGAAGAAGCCGACATAGGTCGCCGGAACGGAACGGGGCGTGCGCCCGATGGGCGACTGGTCCACCTCATAAACGGCGTGGATCTCCTTCCATCCTTCTAGGGTACCCACCGCCTCCTCGGGCTTGATGCGGTCCTTCTTCAGGTGCGACTCCATGAGGGGAAGGAGACATTCGCGCACAAAGGTGCTCTTCCCCGACCCACTGACGCCGGTGAAGGTCGTGAACCGGTTCAGGGGAATCGCCACGCTGGGAGACTTCAGGTTGTGAAGCGTCGCCCCCTCGAGCTCCAGCCACTTCTCCGGCTCGGCCCGCTTGAGCTTCCTTCCGTTCGCCCCCCTCAGAGCCGTCACCGGTCGCCGTTCTCCGCGGCTGGGATATTCCGGCCTGCGGTTCAGGAAGCGGCCCGTGATGGAATCCTTGTTCCGCTTCAACTGCTCGAGGTTTCCCTGTGCGACAATTGTTCCGCCATGCACGCCCGCTCCCGGACCCAGGTCAATGATGTGGTCCGCATGCATCATCGTGTCCTCGTCATGCTCCACGACAAGAAGTGAATTCCCACGGGACCGCATCAGCTCCAATGCGTGGATCAGCCTTTCGTTGTCACGGGCATGCAGGCCTATGGTCGGCTCGTCGAGCACGTATAGGACCCCGCTCAGGTTCGAACCCAACTGCGCCGCAAGACGAATGCGCTGCGCCTCGCCTCCGGAAAGGGTCGTCGCACTGCGTCCCAGCTGCATGTATCCCAGACCAACATCCTCAAGGAACTTCAGGCGTTCCGAGATCTCGGGCAGGACATCGCGTGCCACCGCCGCATTGCGCCCCTTGACCTTCAGCCCCTGGAACCACGAAGCCGCTTCCCCAACCGTCGCCTTGGAAAAGACTCCGATACCCGGTGTCGGAGGAAAGGCATCGGAAGCGGCCTCAAAGCCGACCAGGCGCACCGCGAGCGATTCGGGCTTCAGCCGCGAACCGTCACAGGCTGGGCATACTTCGCGGCTTCCCTCCTGCCAGCCATACCAGCTCTCCTCGATCGCATCCGCCCGCGCTCCCCGGTCCACCTCAGGCAGGTAGAACTGCTCGCCGAACCCACGGCATTCCGGACACCAGCCCCGGGCGGAGTTGTAGCTGAACATCTTGGGATCAAGCTCATCAAAGGAGCGCTCGCACTGGGGACAGGACCTTTCGGTCGAATGCGTGGTCTCCTCCCCGAAGTTGTCCAGCGCATACACGGTACCGCTCCCAATCTTCAGGGCCTCGTCCACCAGGAACTGTGATTCCGCATCCAGCTTCCGTGATTTGCCGGAAGGTCTTTCGAGCACGCCCACGACGATCTCGACATCGTGCTCCTTGAACCGGCTCAGCTTGAACTTCTTGCGGGTGGAATGAAGCTTCCCATCCGCACGGATCTCCTCATAGCCATGCTTGGCGGCCCATTCCGCCACTTCCGTGTGGAAGCCCTTCCGGTTCCGGACCACCGGCGCAAGGAGAAGCAGGTCACCCCGGGACTGGACCTGTTTCACCAGTTGCTTGCCCACCTCATCACGACTCATCGCCTCCACGGGCACGGCACAGTTCGGGCAATACTGGACTCCAAGCCTTGCGAAAAGCAGGCGCAGGTAATGATAGACCTCGGTGACGGTCGAAACCGTGCTCTTGCCCCCTCCCCGCGTGACCCTCTGCTCAATGCTGACAGTGGGTGGAATCCCTGCAATCAGGTCCACGTCCGGCCTCGCCATCTGCTCGACGAACTGCCGTGCATAGGCACTCATCGAGTCCAGGAAACGCCGCTGCCCCTCGGAAAAAACGAGATCAAAGGCCAGGGTGCTCTTGCCCGACCCACTGACCCCGGTCACCACCACGAACTTCCCGCGGGGGATCGTGACGGAGAGGTTCTTCAGGTTGTGTTCGCGGGCACCAACGATCGTGATGTCGGTCAGTCCCGCCTCACTGAAATCATGGGCGTCGAGCACGGCGATGGTTTAGCACCGGGACAACGAAACGCAAATCCCAAGGCGGCACCGTTCTTGCATTTCTCAGCCACGTGAGACTTACTCTCGACATCATGGCCATCCCGAAGTGCTTCAGCCTGTCCACCCTCATCCTCATTTTCACCTCCCTTCTCCTTCAGGCCCAGCCCGTTCCACGTGAAGGCGATGCCATTGTACTGACCGATGAACGGCTGGAAACCCTTCTCAGGCAGAGCCAGTTCGGGAAGCATTTCACACCCGGAACCGAGGGCGCCGTCGATGGACTGGTCGTCGACACCTCGGACCGCACCGATGTCCTCGCGCTCTTTCACTTCATCTACCAGGCTTCCGAAGGCTACGCAGACCGGGTGAACTTCACGGGGGATGTCTCCATGTGCGATGCGGGAACGGTGTCCGCGACCTTCCTCGAGGACACCCGCAGAAGGATCAACTACTTCCGGGCCATGGCCGGTCTGCCTGCCAACATCACCTTCGATACGGCAAAGAACATGGCAGCACAGGAAGCAGCCCTGATCATGGCTGCCAACCAGCAGCTTTCGCATTTTCCCAAGGACGACTTCGGTCTGGCTGCGCCCTGTATTTCCGATCTCGGACACGATGCCGCCGGAGACAGCAACCTCGCCATCGGAAGTTACGGTGCCGGTTCCGTGGATCGCTACATCCGGGATGACGGCGCCAACAACGCGGTGGTCGGACATCGTCGCTGGCTCCTCTATCCACGAGCGGTCGAGATGGGCAGTGGATCCATTCCCCCCGCCGACGGAAGACTGGCCGCCAACGCCATCTACGTGATTGGTGATTTCGGATCCCGCCCTGCCACACCCGAATTCGTGAGCTGGCCACCTAAGGGATAGGTGCCCTACATGCTGGTCTATCCACGATGGTCCTTCTCCATGCCCAATGCGGATTTCTCCACCGCAACCGTCACCATGACCCAGGGGGCAACAATGTGAGCCTCTT
>CAZKNW010000041.1:0-15102 GCA_964554035.1 uncultured Verrucomicrobiota bacterium | reverse complement strand
AAGGCAATGTCCTCCTGGTGGGCTGGGGTTCGACCAAGGGGCCGATCCGTGAAGCGGTCAACAAGGCAAGGGCACAGGGCGACAGCATTTCCTCCCTGCACATCCGCCGCCTGAACCCACTGCCTGAGGGCATCGAGAAGCACTTCGAGGGCTTCAACCATGTCTTCGTGGTGGAGATGAACGATGAAGGTCTCTACGGACACGGTCAGCTGGCGTCGATTCTACGGGCCCGCTACTGCGATCCCAAGATCCGTGGCATCCACAAGACCGACGGCCTCACCTGGAAGGTGAAGGAGATTCTCGCCCGCACCAACGAGCTGCTGAACCAGTAAGGCCACTGCCAACCTCAACGATCTAAAGCAATGAACATCACCCTCTCCAAACCACCCGTTCATCCCGGTCATAATCCGGTTGCTGAGCTTCCTGATTCGGAACGGGAGCCTCTCAAGAAGAAGGAGATCTCCGCGGATCATCCCACCTGGTGTCCGGGTTGTGGCGACTTCGCCGTCCTGGCGCTTTACTACAAGCTGATCGAGAAGCGTGGCCTCTGGCACGAGAAGATCACCACGGTGGCCGGTATCGGATGCTCCAGCCGCTTCCCCTATTTTGTCCAGGGACATGGGGCCCACTTCATCCACGGACGCGCGCTTCCCTTTGCGACCGGTGTGGCGCTTTCGCGACCCGACCTGCATGTTTTCGTGTTTGGTGGTGACGGCGATGCCTTCTCGATCGGTGGCAACCACTTCAGCCACACGGCCCGCAAGAACGTCAACCTGACCTACGTGGTCATGGACAACTACGTTTATGGCCTGACGAAGAAGCAGACCTCGCCGACCTCGCCGGAGGGGTTCAAGAGCAAGACTGACCTCTGGGGTGCGGTGGATCGTCCGATCAATCCCCTGAAGCAGGCCATTGCTGCCGGTGCCACCTTCGTGGCGCGCACCACCCATACCAATCCCAAGCACCTGCTTGAGATGATGGAGGCCGCCATGGATCACAACGGCTTCAGCTACATCGAGTGCCTGAGCGAGTGCGTCGAGTTCTACCCGGGTGCCTTCCATGACTCCAATCCGCGCAAGGGTGGTGAATTCAACCTGGTGCCCGAGGATCACGATGTCACCGATGAGGCGGCCGCCTACAAGCTGGCCGAGGACCTGACACCTGGTAAGTTCGGAATCTTCCTCAAGGTGGACCGTGCCACCAAGCAGGAGAAGGAGATGGGAATCATCAACAATTTCCAGTCCAAGGTCGAAGGACTCGAGCCCTGGCAGATCCTCCAGAAGAACTTCGACAGGAACAAATAGGACGGGTTCCTGTTTTTGAAAAGCAATTGAAGAAGGCGGGCCGCGAGGTCCGCCTTTTTTTTCATGCCTACTCGATGATCAGCATGTCTGGGCGGCTGAACTCATCCCCGTTCAACTCGAACTGGTACATGGGCCATTCCTTGGCCTCGGTGATGACCTCGGGTCCCTTGCGCGTGGCGAGGATGGTGTCCTCGGACTTGGTTCCCGTGATGGAGGGATTCCAGGCGAAGGGCTGGTTCTCCATGATCTTGCCCTTGGTGTCCGGGGTGACAATGAAATCGCGACCCTCATATCCGCAGGGACCGCCCTGGTGATGGAGCTCCCATTCCTTGGGAAAGCGCTGCTTCTTGTATTCCTCGATGCCTGCGTCCAGCGCCGTGCGTATCAGTTTTCCGGGACAGGTTGCCTGCTGGAGGGCGGCATCCACGTGACAGACGCTGTAGTGTTTTTTCCTGAGGTTCGGCGAAGGCTTTCCATAATGGACGATGCGGGTCAGGGCGGCGATCTGGCCGTTTCTTCTCGCACTCAGGACGAGCATGGCCTGGTTCTCCATCACCTTTTCCGTGGGAATCGGATGTCGGAACTTACGGATCCGCTCATCGACGGCCACGAGCAATACCACGGGAGTGAGGTTCATCGACCAAGCGGCCGCGGCAATGATGTTGGCAATCTCAAACTCGGTCTGTCCAGGCTCCACACTCTGGGCGGCGGCATTGACCGCAAGCTCGGCATCGCGTCCCAGATCCCGGTAGCGCTTGATCTCGTCCGGTAGGAACTGGGCCCGGAGCGGCGTGAAGCGGTCGGAACGATCCTTGGTGCCCCAGTCGCCGATGTCGGAAATGACCTTCTTCGGATCAACGATCTTCTTGAGTGCGGCCGCTCCTGCAGCTCCGTCGTGCCATGGAAAGGTCTCGATCTCCGCCTTCAGGGGGCCCAGGGCCTCCGCTTTGAGCCGGGGTGCCTCGATGGCGTTGGCGAGGAGAAAGACCTCGTTCCCGGTCACGAGAAGCCTTCCGGACGATTCCCTCTTCACCAGCGCCACATGCGATTCGCCACCGCAGGTGAGCCAGGCGAAATTGGACTGGAGTCCGATAAGTGCCGCCTCCGTCTTGGTGGCGGTGATGAGGCTTCGGACGCGGTCCAGCTTGGCTTTGAGTTCCCGGTTCATGATGACCCTGGCAGGGAAGTTTGGATTGGGGTTGCGCAAAGGGTGGCGCTTCCAATAATGGCGGTCACCTTACGACCGGCCGTGCCGGTGACCAACCTTTTTCATGAACGATTGGAACATTCAGTCCAGATCCCGCGAATGCAATGTCAGCAACAGGAAGTTCGAGGACAAGGAGCGCTACCGGACGCTGCTGAAGCGACGCAAGGGCGGCTTTGAGCGCCTTGATGTATGTGAGGAGATCTGGGAAAAGCATTTCAAGGACAAGGCGGGACAGTCCGAAGACTACGTTTCGCAGTGGCAGGGCGTCTATCGGGCACCGGAAGCCAAGCAGGAGGACCCCATCAAGAAGGACAATGCGGAGTCCCTGCTCAAGAAGCTGGTTGAAAGGAATGAGCCCGAGCACATCGGGGCCTGCTTCATCCTGGCCGTCATGCTGGAGCGCAAGCGCATCCTGAAGGTGATGGATGAACAGAAGCTCGAGGACGGAAAAAGGGTGATTTCCTACGAGCACGTGAAGACGGGCGATGCCTTCTCCATCCTCGATCCCAATCTCAAGCTGCATGAACTTGAGGAGGTCCAGAAGGATGTGGCCGACCTCCTGGAACATGGCCTGCCGGATCCCTCCATCCAGACGGAGGAGGGCGAGCAGGATACCAAGGAGGAAGTGGTGGCGATTGAAGGAGAAGTAACAGGAGATGAACCTCAGGGGGCTGAGCAAACCGATCCGGATGAGACGGACAAAGCCTGAGGCATGTTGTGTCGGAACTGAGCGCACTCGAAGAAACCATTGGTTACACATTCAAGAACGCCGATCTGCTTGATCTGGCGTTGACCCATCCTTCCTCGGACCGTCACGTCGATGGCGTCCGCAAGAACAACCAGCGCCTTGAGTATCTTGGCGACGCTGTGTTGCAGCTGGTCCTGACGGACGAACTCTACCACCGCTTTCCCGAAGAGGATGAAGGTATGCTGACCAAGGCGCGGGCCGGACTGGTCAACCAGGACACGCTGGCGGGGTTGGCCCGAAAGGTGGGGTTGGGCCCGTTGCTTTGCCTGAGCGCAGGTGAGGATGCCAACGGGGGAAGGGATCGTCAGACCAGTCTCTGTGATGCCTTTGAAGCCATGCTTGGGGCTGTCTACGACGATGGGGGGTATCCTTCTGCCGAGAAGGTCATCAAGCTGCTTTTCGAGGACCTTCTGGAAAGCGTCGACACCGTCCCATCGAACCTCAATCCCAAAGGGGAGCTGCAGGAACTTCTTCAATCCACCTCAAACCAGCCTCCCACCTATGAGGTGGTTTCCTCGGAAGGTCCGGATCACGACCGGGAGTTCGTATGTGCTGTCTTTCATGAAGGCAACGAACTGGGACGGGGTGAGGGCAAGAGCAAGAAGGCCGCGGAAATCAGCGCTGCCGAGGCGGCGCTGGCGAGGATGCGCGAATCCTGATCGCTTGTCGTGAGGCCCAAGGGACAACTCCATCCGCGGGATCTAGGAATCCGATCGCAATGTCTTCCTCCTTTTCAAAAGGAACCCTTCTCCAACCACTCCCATCAGCACTCCCGCGGTGTAGCAGGCAAAATCCGACCAGAGAAAACCGGACCCCAGGAGCAGGGCTCCGGGAAGGGTGCTGCGGATTCGGTTGATCCAGTCCGCCTGGTAGAGTTGGCTGCATTCCACTCCGAATGAAATGCCGATGGCCGTCGCTGCGATGATCCGGGTTGGGTGGACTGGAAACACGATCCCGAGTGTCAGGAAGGCGGCCAGGGCCCAGAGTGTGTCTCCTGCATAGGTACCAACGAAGTCGGGGAAAACCCTGACCAGATCGGACCTTGAGGACAGGCCTGCGAAGATCACGAGGGCCAGACAGAACAAATGGACCTTCCTGCTTCGTTGCGTCGGATGCTCCATCCGGTCCCCTCAGATTGGAATCGCCCCGTCTACCTGAAGAACTTCCGGAAGGATTCGATGGTCGCCTTGGCGGTGGCATCCGCATCTGGAAGCGGGAAGGCCTCGGCAGAGAGGTAGCCCTTGTAGCCACCCTCGATCAGGGCCTTAGCGATGGGTGCATGGTCCATGTGTCCCATTCCGGCAGCACGACGGTTGCTGTCCACGAAGTGGATGTGCCCGATGTGCTGGATGCCGCTGCCCAAGGCTTCGGCGATGTCCGCCTCCTCGATGTTCATGTGGAAGAGGTCGCTGAGGAGCTTGACGTTGTCGGTGGCAAGCTGGTTGATGAGATGGACGCCCTGTTCCGTCCGGTTCACGAGATTGGTCTCGTAGCGGTTGAGTGGTTCGTAGAGCAGGGGGACACTGTATTGGGCTGCGTGATTTCCCAGTTCATCCAGAGCCTCGGCCAGCCATTCCAATGCCTGTCCGTGACTGACTTCCCCGGCCGCATTGCCCTGCATGGATCCGATGATGGCTGGGGCTCCCAAGGGGCCTCCCCAGTCGATGATCCTCCGGATGAAGTCCTTGGCCTGGGTCCGCTTGGAGGCATCGGCATCGACAAGGCACAGCTTGTGGATCAGCCAGCCCCCTCCGGTTCCCACGGCGGCGAGGCTCAGGCCATGCTTCTCAAGCAGTCCCTTCAGTTCTTCATCGTCCACGGCATCGGGCGATGGCGCAAAGACCTCGACCGCATCGAATCCCAGTTCGGCCGCCTTGGCGCAACCGTCTGCGAGTCCGTTGTGGTAGACAAAGGGGCCCTTGCGGGCTTGCTCGACGAGGCAGATGGTGATGGCGGATCGGATGGCGTTGTCTTCAGTCATGTCGTTGAAAGGATATTCGGTGGAAGGGTGCTTGTTTTTTGAAATACGGACGGGCTTTGGTGTGCTCAGGCGGATTCGAGGATCAGGTTGCCATACATCGTGTCGTCACCGGTCCGGATGATGCCGATGGACCCTGGAACCCGTTTCTTGAAGGAGAGATGAGGTTCCCGGGTCACCGGGATCTTTCCGAAAGTCCTCTCCCAGGTGTCCCGGGTCTGAGGGATGTTGTGCTCGAGGAACTCGGTGGCCTGCCAGATCTGTCCGATGCAGCAGGATTCGCTGATCAACGGAAAGACATCCATGACCCGTGGGATTCCCGCGGTGAGGGCAAGGTCCACCGTCTCGATTTCAGGCCAGTAGGGAAAGGCCCAGTCGCAGATGACGATCCGGTTGGTGTGCCGGAAGCGCGCTATGAGGGAAAGCAGGTGGGGGTTGATGATGCCTGACTGGAGCATCAACCAAGGGTCCCCACCAATCGAGGGACGAGCAAGCGAAATACGGCCGCTTCAAAGGAAGCGGCACGTCGCCCCGAGTTGTCCGGGCGGTTCTACGATTTGTCCGCCTGGTGAAGGTGAACATCGCGCTGGGGATAGGGAATGGTGATGCCTTCCTCATCGAAGCGAAGCTTGACGGCCTCGGTCATGTCCCAGGTGACGGGCCACATGTCGGGTGCCTTGGTCCAGGCACGCACCATGAGGTTCACACTGCTGTCGCCAAGTTCCTTCACCACGATCTGAACGGCAGGGTCCTCCAGGACACGCTCTTCTGCCTCGAACATCTCCTTCAGGATGGCTTTGGCCTTTCGGAGGTCGTCGTCGTAGCCGATGCCGAAGACGAACTCGGCGCGACGGGTATCACGTGCGGTGTGGTTGGTGATCGCCCCGTCCATGATCTTGGAGTTGGGCAGGGTGATGACCTTGTTGTCGCCGGTCTTGAGGCGGGTGGCGAAGACCTGGATCTCCTCCACCACGCCGAGAGTGCCACCGGCCTCGATGAAGTCGCCCACCTTGAAGGGACGGAACAGCACCAGCAGCACGCCGGATGCAAAGTTGGACAGGGATCCCTGCAGTGCGAGACCGACGGCGAGGCCGGCGGCACCGACGACGGCCACAAAGGAAGTGGTCTTGACCCCCAGTTTGTCGACGGCGGCCAGCACCACGAGGGTCATCATCATCATGAAGGTGATGTTGCCCAAGAACTTGGTGACCGTCTTGTCGACGTTTCGCTTATCAAGGACCTTCTCAAGGACGCGTTCAATCCCCTTCGCCACCCATTTACCCACGATGAGGATGATGATGGCGGTGAGGAGTCGGAGGCCGAAGTCGATGACCATGGCCTGGATCTGTTCTGGGTCGAGTGTAATCTCCATGTCTTGCAAGGGTTTGGGTCAGGTCGCCAAGCAGGGAGCGACGACCGTTAGGGAAGCTGTTTTTCTTGAAAGGTCAAGGCAGGTTTTTCAGCGGATACATGAAGGATTCGATCCCAATCCGGCTGGAGGATGAACGGCTTGGATGGGAAAGAGTCCGTCCCATCCTGCGAGGGGATGGGACGGCCGGTCGGAGGATGGTATGAAAGTGCAGGCTCAGGCCGCAGCCGCGGCATCCTTCATCGTTGTCGAAAGGAGCGTGTAGGTCTCCACCAAGGCCGCCTCGACCTCGGGGGTGAAGTCGTCGCCAAGACCTTGTCCCAGGGTCCAGAGCAGTGCGGTGGCCACGGTCGCGTAGTGCTCGTCCTTGACCCCGTAGCCCTTGTGGCGGACGCCCATGGCCTGGACGGCCCCCACGATTTCGTCGAGCCGGGTCAGTCCGTTCACGGCGGTGTTGATCATCTGCATGAGTTTCTTTCCCTGTTCCTTGATGTCGGTCTTGAACAGGGGCTTGAGCTCCGGATCGAGCTCGAAGAGCTTGCCGTAGAAAAGTTCGGCGGCCTGGTCTGAGATGGGGACCACCTTGGCCCAGGAGTCCTGTATGAGTTTGATTTTTTCTTCTGTCATGGTTGGTTCATTTGCTGTGGCGGACCATGTAGTGGACCGCCGAGGTGACTTGTTGGTCGGTGAGATCGGGGTTGCCTCCCTTTGCCGGCATTTCGTAGCCGGCCTTGCCTTCAAAACCTTGGATGGCGTTCTTCACCAGTTCATCCAGAGGCTTCGCCACGCGTTTTGCCCAGGCTGCCGTGTCCCCGAAACGTGGTGCGCCTGCCTTGCCGGGGCCGTGGCAGGTTTCGCAGTTCTCGATCCAGATCCCCCGGCCCAGGGCCAGTGCGGGATCGTCGGGAACAGGGTATTCGGGAGGGGCTGGGGATTCGGTTTCACGGGTCTTGGTTTCAGGAGGATTGGTTTCGGAGCAGGAAGTGGAGAACAGGGATAGTAAAAGGGTCAGGATGGGAACGTTGAACCGGGACATGAAGGAGGTTGGCTCCTTCGCTGCCGGCTGGGGAGATGGCTCCAACATGCCCACGGTTCGTCGTTCCTGTCTTTACCTGTTCTCAGGAATCCAGTGGGATGCGGATCACGACGCCTCCCATGACCTCGCCGAGCTTGAAGTCGTCCCTTGGGGAGTCCTTGTGGTCGTTGTGGCAGCTGGTGCATGCCTCCGCCACCGCCACGTCCGCGTAAACGGCGGTGAAGTATTTGGTGCCGCCCAGCTCCTCCTCGGCGTAGAAGGGCTTGGTTCCACTGTTGGCGGCGATGGCCTTCAGTCCTTCCTTCTCGACCTCGGTCTTGGGCATGTTCTGCTTGTTGATGGGCCACTCCGACAGCAGTGAGTAGGTGAATCCGACATTCTTCTCGGAGACCATCTCGGCCCCATGCGGAACATCTGTGCCGGGAGTGGGAGTGCCTTGTCGTCCTCCCAGTGCTCACTGGCCTTGATGACCTTCTCTTCCTTGACGAGGCGGTTCACCACCTTTCGCGTGTAGACCGTACGGTCGGATTCCATCACGGCGTGCAGGGCATCCGCCATCTTTTGCGGGGAGATGCCTGCGGGTACGGCTGCGGCCGCGGGTGGGGGAGCAGGTTGACTGCATCCGGTGATCAGGACCGCTCCTCCCACGAGGAGGACGGCTGCTGTTTTCCATTGGTTCTTCATTTGCGTTTTGGGTTCAGGGTTGTTTTCAGGGGTCACCACCGTTCCAGGGTGGGGTGATTTACTCGCTCCGGGCTTCCAACGTTCGCTCCTTCACCCAATCCATGCTTTCTATGTGAAGGGAGGGGCGGCCGTTGAAATTGTTCTGGATCAGGATCGGATCCGCCAGGGCGTCGATGCTGAAGCCGACACCATGGCAGCTGCTGCAGACGGTCCTGATCATTCGTTCGTTGGGTTGCAGATTGAAATTCTGGTTGTGCTGCACGAGGACACGGTCGACGAACTTGTCCTTGGTCTCGATGCGTGGCATGTGGCACGTGGCGCAGGTCACGCCGGAACCCGCGGCGCCCGATCCGGAAAGCTCTTCCTGGAGCAGCGCGTAGTGGGGCGATTGCTGGAATGCGAGGCTGTGTCCGTCGTCATGGCACCTGAGGCACGAATCCACTGCGGCAGTCCGGGTGTCGAACCGGTGTCCATCATGGCAGGAACGGCAGCTCAGTTCCTCGTGCAGCGCGCTGTGCTTCATCGGCTTTCGTGCCATGCCGGGCGTCATGGGAGGCAAGCCGACGGCGAGGCGCATTCCGTGTTTGCCCTTGAGGAAGCCCTCGACCTCAAGCTGGTGACAGGATGAGCAGTTCTCGTGGGTGGTCGTCGAGTTCGTCCACTCCGCCTTGCCGGAGTCATCCTCCCGGCTATGGCAGTCCGTGCAATTGACCCCTGCGGCGGCATGGGCGGTTTCCGCCCAATCCTTCAGGATGCCGGGATCCTCGGTGTGATGGGCCGGGGCATCGGCATCCCTGGTCGTGAGGCCTTTGGGCACGCCCTTCGTCCTGGTCAGGAAGGCGATCAGGTCCCGTTGGGGCGTAGCACCGTCGTGATCGATGTCCTTCTGGTCGAGGTGCTTTGCAAGGAAAGCCTCATAGAGCCCGGAGTTGTCATGGTAGTTGTGACAGCCGGCAGTGGCACAGGTGTCGAAGGTGAGGTTCTTGTGAGTGGCCCTTTCCTCGCCGATGTTCTCGTGACAGTAGAAGCAGTAGTCCTCCGGGAGGGTCAGTCCCATGGCGTGGGTCTGCTTGGGGACGTGTTCCTTGTGGCAGGTAAGGCAGTTGCGGGCATCCAGCACGGCCACGCGGTCGGCGTTGCGTGGATCGGTGAACTTGGACTTCGGATGGCTGTCATTCACCGCCTTGAGATCCGCCTCGTGGCACTGCATGCACGATTCCTCCTTCACTCCGTTCATGGGCGTGTGGCAGGTCTCGCACGACATCTCGATCTGGTAGTGACCATGGGTGGTCTCCCCAGGCAGGAACGCCGTCTGATCTTCACTTTTCAGCTTCATTCCGTAGTAGGCGGCCAGACCGGTCACGACCCCAAGGCCGGCGATCCACCAGGCTGGATTGTTGGTTCCCATCAATAGTAATAGACCTTCAGCACGTGGAAGAAGAGTAGGACCGGGAAGGGCCAGAACAGGACGATGTGGCCCAGGGTCATCAGTCTGCGGGCCAGCACGTGACCGGAGGACTGGTTCCTCTCCATGGCATGCACGAATCCGGCGGTGCCACCCAGTGCGGCCAGTGCCAGAAAGTTGATCATCAGGATAAAGTTGAGATTGCTGCCCAGATGGAAGCCGGTGTGCGTGACCAGTATGATCAGTCCGAGTCCTCCCAGACAGGCATGGATGGCCTTCCAGATCCCATAGTCGCCGATGCGAATCTTCGAGATCCGTTTCCGCAGGGAGAGGAGAAGGCTTAGGACGGCGCAGCCAAGAATGGTGAATCCCGTGACCTTCTTGATGAAGGGGTCGGTGATCAGGATGTCCAGGAGGCTGACCTTCTGGACGGTGGTCTCGAGTTGCCATCCTGGCCACAGAAGCAGGGTGAAGGTGGAGAGCACGGCGACGATGGATGCCAGAGCCAGGGCAGGGCGTCCCCTGGGTCTGACAGGCTCCGTTTCCCAGGCTCCCATCAGTTGGGCCAACAAGGGACGGCAGGAACCGCAGACGGTGGAGGCCCCTGTCTTTTCGACGAGCCCTTCGACCGTGGTGCAGCCTGAGGCGCACGCCGCGGTGAGGATGTTCTTTCGTATCGCCAGGCAGTTGCAGATCTCCGCGCTTTCCGGCCAGGCAAGGACGTTGGTTGTCTCACTGTCGTCCCAAAGTCTTCCCTCCCGGATGAAGCGTCGTGTCTGCCAGGGCCAGATCCGTTTCTGGACCTTGACGGCCTCCCGGATCCTGGCCTGTTCTTCCCATGGCCCGACAGAGATCGCTCCGATCAGCCGACCCCTCTGGAGGATGATCTGGTGATAGGTATGTTCACCGGTCTGGGTAAAGGTGTTCCCATTGGCCTGAAAGTCCCCGACGGCTGCCACCTCGGCGCCGTTGAGCTTCAGCACCGCGGACCGGTCCGCATCGTCGAAGCGGCTGTTCCCACCATTCAGGTTTTCCGCGAGCACCGCGGCCATTTCGTATCCGGGAAGCACGAGGCCATAAAGGGTGCCCCTGAAGCGGACACATTCCCCGATGGCGAAGATCGCGGGATCGCTGGTCCGTAGGTGTTCATCCACCTCGATGCCACCCAGGCCGGAAAGCTTGAGATCGCAGGCCCTTGCCAGTTCATCCCTTGGCTTGATGCCCACCGCGAAGATGACGATGTCCACCACCAGGCTTGTGCCGTCGCCGAACCAGATGCGCTTTCCGCCCTCCCCATCCCAGATGGTATGGGTGACCTTCGCATTGTGCACGGTCATCCCCAGGGATTCGACATGTTTCTGGAGACAGGTGGAGCCCTCCGGGTTCAACTGCCGGGCCAGGAGACCCGATCCGCGTTCCACCACGTGGGTTTCCAGTCCGAGGTGCTTCATGGCATCGGCGGCCTCCAGTCCGAGCAGGCCGCCTCCGATGACGGCTGCCGACCTGGCGGTGGAGCATCGCTCCTTGAGTTTCCAGATGTCCTCCACGGAACGGTAGACATAGACATCCTTCCCCGAGGCGCCGGGTATGTCTGGACGGACCGGTTCCGAGCCGGTGGCAAAGACCAGTAGGTCGTAGGAAAGCACTCGCCCGGAGGAAAGGTGAACGACCTTTTCCACCCGGTCGACCATGGTCGCCATGTCACCGAGAATCTCGGTGATGTCATGTTCGTCATGCCAGCCCTTGCGAGCCAGGTGCATGGAGTGGAACTCCTTTCCGAAGAAGAGCTTGGTCAGGTTCACCCGGTCATAGGCGGGATGCCTTTCACCACCGACGATGGTGATGGCAAAATCCCGGTAGGCACCTTTCTCGACCATCTGCTGGATGAATCGATGCCCCACCATCCCGTTCCCGATGACCACGAGATGGATTTTCACTGCGGAGTTGCCCGTAGTGGGGTTCTGAAAACGTCGCGCGAAGAGGGCTTTGATCCGCTCTGTCGTCTTTCGCTTTCTGGATAGGGTGGCTGGCATTTTCCGAGAGGACGGACTCGCTCTGGTGGGGTCCAGCATCGGGAATACCAAGGGCCATGTTCCGTGATCGTGCATGATTCCCTATTTCATACCGTGTTGGATGAATGGGATTCATATTTCGGTTAATATGCCGATAAGGGCCCCAAAGTGCCCGCGAGTGTTCCTTTCGGGGATCAGCGATAGGGGTTGGACTTTGGTTTTCAGGAGGGATTGAGGATGTCCATGAATGCCGGAGGTGCCTAAAAATAGCCATGAGATCTCCTTCTTTTGGCCATTCCGAGGGAGGTGTGTCACCAGATCGTTCCTCATTTTTCGCGGAACCGTGCTTGACGTTCGTGGGTGCTCTGACACATTCCGCGACTCTTTTTTGCCGGAGAGTTCCAGCAAGCCGTATGAATCATATCCGAAACATCGCCATCATTGCCCACGTCGACCACGGGAAGACTTCTCTCGTGGACTGCCTGCTCAAGCAGTCGGGGACTTTCCGCGACAATGCCGCCGAGCAGTCAGAGGATCGCATCATGGATTCCATGGATCTTGAACGTGAGAAGGGAATCACGATCAAGGCCAAGAACGCCGCCTTCAAGTACAAGGACTATCACATCAACGTGGTGGACACCCCCGGCCATGCCGACTTCGGTGGTGAGGTGGAGCGCATCATGAACATGATCGATGGCGTGCTGCTTGTGGTGGATGCCTATGAAGGACCGCAGGCCCAGACGCGTTTCGTTCTCCGGAAGGCTTTGGAGTCAGGTGCTCACCCCATTGTGGTCATCAACAAGATCGACCGGGACAATGCCGATCCGCACAAGGCCCTGGACCAGGTGTTCGAGTTGTTCATGTCCCTCAACGCCACCGATGAACAGCTGGACTTTCCCGTGGTCTACGCCTCCGCCAAGGCGGGCATCTCCAAGCTGGAGCTGGAGCATGAGGATTCCGACATGACCCCGCTCTTTGAGGCCATCGTTGACCAGACTCCCGCCCCTCGTGTTCTCGAGGGTGGAGAGGGATTCAAGATGTTGGCGGCCAACCTCGACTATTCCGAGTATCTCGGGCGAATTGCCTTTGGAAAGATACTCTGCGGGAGCATCAAGGTGAATGACCCCTTGGTCTGCATCCATGGTGACAATACCAAGACGAAGGCGAAGATTTCCTCGATCATCCACTTCGAGGGGTTGCGTCGCATCGAGATCAAGGAGGCGCACGCTGGAGACATCGTGGGCATCACCGGCATGGAGGATGTCTTCATCGGAGAGACCCTCTGTGACACGGAAGACCGTGAACCACTTCCCTTCACGCCGATCGATCCACCCACCATCCAGATGGAGTTTGCCGTCAATGATGGCCCCCAGGCCGGGCTCGATGGCAAGATGCTGACTGCCCGTCACATCCGTGAAAGGCTCCATAAGGAGACCCGGACCAACGTGTCGCTTCGCGTCGAGGATACTGCTGCCCCGAATATCTTCGCGGTGAGCGGCCGGGGAGAAATGCAGATCGCCGTGGTCGTGGAAACCATGCGTCGTGAGGGATATGAGGTTCTCGTTTCACGCCCCCAGGTCATTTTCCACAGGGGTGAGGATGGTGAACTGCTTGAGCCGATTGAAAAGGTGTTCATCGAGACTCCCCAGTCCGCCATGGGGGACATCATGGAGAACCTCGCACGCCGCAAGGCGGAGATCACTTCCATGGATCATCATGGAGACCATCTCACCATCGAGGCGATCATCCCGACCCGTGGCCTGATCGGCTTTGAGTCCGACCTGGTCAATGCCACGCGTGGTGAGGGCGTCATGAGCCATCTCTTTCATGAGTATGGCAAGGACCGTGGGGAGATCGAGTCCCGCAAGAACGGTTCGCTCGTGAGCATGGAGGCAGGTGAGGCCACGGCCTACGCCCTGAACATGCTGCAGGAGCGTGGGCGCCTCATGGTGGTTCCGGGTGACAAGATCTACCCCGGCATGATCGTGGGTGAACACAGCAGGGACAACGACCTCGATGTGAACCCCACCAAGGCCAAGCACTTGACCAACATGCGTTCGTCGGGTGATGGAAAAGGCATCATCCTGGATGCTCCCATGAAGCTGACCCTGGAAAGGGCCCTCGAGTACATCGACGTCGACGAGTATGTCGAGGCGACCCCGAACCACCTGCGCCTGAGGAAGAAGATCCTCGACATCCACGAGCGCAAAAAGGCGGGCAAGAACCGGAACATCAAGCTCGTCGAGGCTTGAGCGGGGGAGCCGGGCGACTTTCCTTGTTCAATCGAACGTTTCCGGGTGACACCTGAAATCGTCTGCCCGGACGCTTCTTCGTTGCGTGACCCGCGTGTTGCTTGGATCATGGTCTCATGATTTTTCGGCATCTCCTTTCCCTGGTCCTGTTTCTTGTTTCCGGTCTGGTGGTTTCAGGGGCCACCCGCGTGGTGGTGACACCCGAAGTTCCTGGCGAGGTCCCTGCCGAATTGAAGATCTCCCTGCCGGGTATTCGCCTGACCCAGATTGCGGAGCATCCCCAGGTGGTCACGCCCACCGGGATCGATGTGGACGAGAAGGGACGGGTCTGGGTGGTTTCCTCCCATACGCACTTTCGTCCCGAAGGGTATCCTGGTCCAGAGCATGATGAGGTGGTGGTGCTTTCCCCGGATGGTGGTCGGAAGGTCTTCTACAACGCGACGGATGCCACCATGGACCTGGAACTGGGTGAGGGGGGATGGGTTTACCTTGCCGAGCGTGACCGGATCCTTCGCGTCCGGGACACCAATGGTGATGGGATTGGAGATGAGGAGCAGGACATCGCCGTGCTCGAGACGGTTGCGGACTATCCCCACAACGGCCTTGCCGGCATGGCATGGGACAACAATGGCGACCTGATCTTTTCGCTGGGGGAGAATTTCTGGAAGGAATGGACGTTGACTGCGAGGGACGGATCCGCGGTTCGCGGGACGGGAGAGGGAGGTGTCTTCCGCTGTTCACCCGTTGGAGCGAACCTGAGGCGGTTTGCCGTCGGTTTCTGGAATCCCTTTGGTGTCTGTGTCCGGAAGGATGGAGAAATGTTCGTCGCGGAAAACGATCCCGGAGCCCGTCCTCCCTGTCGTCTCATTCATCTTGTCGAGGGTGGGGACTATGGTTACCAGAGGCTGTATGGCCGTGCGCCGTTTCATCCCTTCGTCTGCTGGAATGGTCAGTTGAGGAGTACCCTGCCCATGATCACCGGCACGGGCGAGGCCCCGTGTGGCATCGCTCCCCTGGGTGGGGGCGTGCTGGTTCCATCGTGGGGGGATCACCGCATCGACTTCTTCCCGCTGGTTCCGAAAGGAGCGAGTTTTACCTCGAGTCGCA
>CAZKNW010000040.1:13990-15165 GCA_964554035.1 uncultured Verrucomicrobiota bacterium | reverse complement strand
GTCGAGGTCGTGGTGGTCGTCGGGGGGGGCAACATCTTCCGCGGAGCCCTCGGGAGTGAAAAGGGATTCGAGCGCGCCCAGGGCGACTACATGGGCATGCTGGCCACGGTCATCAACGGCCTTGCCCTGCAGGACGCCCTCGAGAAGAAGGACGTCCCCACCCGCGTCCAGAGCGCCATCCATCTATCCCAGGTTGCCGAACCCTTCATCCGTCGCAAAGCCATGCGCCACCTGGAAAAAGGACGGGTCGTCATCTTCAGCGCCGGAACGGGCAACCCCTACTTCTCAACCGACACCGCAGCCGCCCTGCGCGCCAATGAGATCGGCGCCGAAGTCATCCTCAAGGCCACCAAGGTCGACGGTGTCTACGACAAGGATCCGATGAAGCACAAGGACGCGAAGCGCTACAAGACCGTGTCCTACATCGACTGCCTCCAGAAGCGCCTGAAGGTCATGGACTCCACCGCATTCACCTTCTGCATGGACAACCACATGCCGATCATCGTCTTCGACTTCTTCAAGGCCCACAACATCCGCAACGTCGTGCTCGGCAAGAAGGTGGGCACCCTGATTCAGGATTGATCCATGGCAGCCGGAGCCAAGCTCAACAAGATCGTCACCCACTGTGACAAGATCCTGAAGACGCGCGAGTTCCTCGACTGGAAGGGCGCGGTCAATGGACTGCAGGTCGAGAACGACGGGACGGTCACCCGGATCGCCGCCGCCGTCGACGGCAGCCTCAGGACCATCGAGATGGCCATTGAGGCCTGCGCCGATCTCCTGATCGTACATCACGGTCTGTTCTGGGGGCCTTCGCATCCCTGGACGGGCAAGAAGTACAGGATGCTGAAGCTGCTGCTCGACAACAATCTCGCCGTCTACAGTTCCCACCTTCCACTCGATGACCACCCCAAGCTGGGAAACAATGCCGGTCTCTGCTCAGCCCTCGGGTTCAAGGTCCTGACCCCATTTTTCTTTCAGAAGGAACGCTACCTGGGCCTTCAGGCCGCCAGAAAGATCAAGAGGGACAAGTTGATGGAGAAGCTTGAGAAGGTCCTGGGCGGGAAGCCCACCCTTCTGCCCGGTGGACCTGAGACCTGCCAGAAGATCGGCGTGGTGACTGGAGGCGCCGGATCCGAACTCTACATCGCCAAGCAGGAGGGCGTGGACACCTT
>CAZKNW010000040.1:0-13980 GCA_964554035.1 uncultured Verrucomicrobiota bacterium | reverse complement strand
CACCGGCGAAGGCCCTCATCACACCTTCGGCATGGCCGAGGACCTGGAGATCAACGTCATCTATGGCGGCCACTACGCCACCGAAACCTTCGGCGTCAAGGCCCTCGCCCAACACCTTTCCGAGGAATTCAAGGTCACCTGGACCTTCCTGGATCACCCCTCCGGCCTCTAGCTTGTAGCGGCGCCTCTATGACCGCCGGACGAAGGAGGTTACCACACCCGCTTCGCTCAAGGCGCAAAGGCACAAAGAGGAGAAAAACGCTCCAACTCACACTTACTGAATCAGGAATCTTCGGCTAACTTGGCAAGGTGAGCATCGATCAAATCGCATCTGAAGCACTCAAGCTCCCTGCCAGGGACAGGGCATTGCTCGCGGAATCGCTCTGGGCGAGCTTGTCTGATCCCAACATGATTGAGAACAAGCAAGACGATTCTGAAGCAGTGAAATTAGCAGTTGAACGTGATCAAGAGATGGAAACCGGAGATGTAGAACCAGTTTCTCACGACCAGTTGATGTCGCGTTTGCGCCAATGAAGATCGAGTATCACGCGGAGGGCGAAGGTGATGCGCATGAGTCGCTCAGCTAGAACCAATCGCCAGAATTGAACCCAATGTTCATTCATGAAGTCAGATCATCCAACATGGGCCTTGGAAACCCACGTATTTCCCGAGAAGGAAGAGCAGTCGCTTCTTTCACTACTGGAATCAATCGGAGTTGAATTTTGCACTCCGAAGGCTCACGAGCTTTCAAGGTTTGATCGTTGGGACCAGATCGATATTCCGAGAGGCTCCTGCTTCTTCGTGCGCCAGTTCAGTCAGCAGAGATCTTGGCTCGGAGACGTGTGGGGCAATCCGGAAGACTTTGACTGCTCGCGCTACTATCCAAAGTTTGGTCATCCTCTAATCAATAAGGACGGAAGAATCATGTCCATCAATGAATTGCTGTGGAAGCTGGACTCGATTCGGGATGAACTTGATTCCCAAGGAGACCTTTTCATCCGTCCAGATGACGGCTTCAAGAGTTTTGAAGGGGAAGTGGTTTCGTCAGAAGGGATCGACCAATGGTTGAATCGGCTCTCACTCCTTCAAATTCCGCGACATACGAAAATCCTTGTCGCTTCACCACGTCGCCTTACCTCGGAGTGGCGGATTCAAATGGTTGATGGAAAAGCCGTAGCAGCAAGCCGGTACCGCCCTGTATGGGAACAGGGAGCGCCAACCGAAGTTTTGGAGTACGCGGAAAATGTTGCCAGCAACGCTGCTTGGAATGTGAGGGCCTACGCGATGGACATCGCGACAACTGAGTCTGGCCTGGGGCTGGTTGAGGTTGGTTGCATTCTTTGCATGGCTTTCTATGAGTCCGATCCTCGGGCGATCGTTCATGCGCTTCAAGAGTTGGTGGCGGAATGCCGGAACGGGAATACCAATTGTTAAGCCCAGGTCCAACCCCAGTTCGGGAAGATTGAACCGAAATCCACTTGCGGATCATGATTAAGTCTGTAATTTCTGTTTATACAGAAATTTAAAACTTAACCATCATGGCAAGAATCACAAAAGACATCTGCGGGCTGCTTGGAATGGAAGGCAAAGGCAAGAGAAAGAATGATCCCAAAAAGAATGCGTTGAAGCACGAGATCGACGTTTGCGTGGAGAGTCTGGTCAACCTCTGTAGGAAATCCCTGAAGGACTAGCCCTTCACTCGAATAAATTCGCTCACTTCTTCCTGAAGACAATGATGTGCTGTCGGGGCAGGACGTCGATGGTCTCCACGTATTCCAAAGGAAAGACTTCGGCCTCCTTCTTCACCTGGGCCTCGGACATCTTGTGCAGCGGCTTGATGGGAACCGTCGGATCCTCCTTGCGGTATTCCACCCAGACCACGCGCCCCCCCTTCCTGAGGGACTTCACGATGCCCTCCATCATCTCGTAGGGATGGGAGAACTCGTGGTAGACGTCCACCATGAAGGCAAGATCGATGCTATCCGCGGGCAGCTTGGGATCCGTGATCGTTCCCAAGACAGGCACGTAGTTATCATGACCCGCCTTCTTCATGTTCACGGCCAGCAGATCCAGCATCTCCTGCTGGATATCGACCCCGTAGATCCTGCCTTCCTTGCCGATGATGGGGGCGATCCTCCGGGTGAAGTAGCCGGAACCGGCACCGATGTCCGCCACCTTGTCCCCGGATTTGAGCTTCAGGGACTTGACCAGCAGGTCCGTACGTTCCTCGGCCTGTCTGCTTTCGCGTTCCAGCCAACCGGCTCCCAGATGTCCCATGACCTGGGAGATCTCCCGGCCCATGTAGTACTTGCCTATGCCATCGAAGGAACGGCGGCCTTTGCTGTATCTGGAGTCGGATGAGTCGGCCGCGGACAGGCCGAGGCAGAGGGAAAGGAAAAGGATGCTGGCGATGTATCTCATGGGGATAGGATTGAAGAACGACTTCCGGGACGGGCTGGACTATTCGAGGAATTCTCCCGGAAGGCAACCGCCGAGCCGTCAATTTGGACCATCAAGGGCATTTTCTGAAAAGAATTTCAAAGGCTGAAAAGCCCAAAAGCATGAATCCCCCTCATTTCCCTGGAGACCTAGAATCCCATTCAAGCCGCATTCCATCAGGCATTTAGGACATCTGGCCGTAATCCCCTCCTGCTGCCCTCAGCTTAATCATGGCAATTAGGCCGACTGCTATCTCATTGTGCCGCTTGACAGTCGCCCCCCCTTCTGGTTCTTTGTCCTCGGTTTACGAAGACAGCTTTCTCCGGCTTAGACGGAAAACAAGTCCGACCCTGCCGTAAATTTCGCTTCGGTGCGATGCACGCCGATGTTGAAGATCCTACCGTAAACCTACTTTGCATCTGATTCTGAAAGTTCCCCGGGCTGGCAGATCCTTCCTCAGGATAAACCAGCCCGGTTTTTTTTGTACCCACCACTTTCACCGCCCTGTAACACAAAATCCGCGCAAATGCCTTGCTTGCAGGCGTTAATCCAGTGAGCGCAAGCAGCGGAATCATGAGTGTCGCGGAGTCAGTCGAACCTGAATAACATTGCCTGAAGGCCCTGGTGGTCGAGGATGAGAAGGACATGGAAACCCTCATCAGCTACCATCTGAACAAGGACGGAATCCAGACCACACCCGCCAAGGACGGTGAGCACGGCCTTAACCTTGCCCTGAAGCGGGACTTCGACATCATCGTGCTCGACCTGATGCTGCCGATGGTCAGCGGCATGGAGATCTGCCGTCAGCTCAAGCTGAGAAACCGGCTGGAACAGACGCCGATCCTATTGGTTACCGCCGTTTCCGAGAGTATCGTGGAAAACCTGCTTTCGCGCCTTGAGGTTGCGGAGGTGGTCTTCAAGCCGTTCAAGCCTGAGGAATTCATGAAGAAGGTCCGGAAGATCATGGGCAGAAGCCGGGAAGAACAACCTCCCAACCCGTGATGAAGCAGTAGCGGGGAAGGAGAAGCCCTTTTACTCCTCGTCCGTAAGCTTGCGATAGAGCGTCGCCAGGGAAACCCCAAGAACCTCGGCCGCCTGTTCCTTGTCCCCACCCGTCTGGGCCAGCACACGGTGGATGTAGGCCACCTCCTGCTCCTTCACAAAGTTCTTGAGAGGCCCGATCGGGGAGTTCATCGCGGCAGGATTGGCCGGCTTGATCTCCTGCACATTGCCTTCACCACCGGTCGCCAGCGGGAAAAGCGCCGACGGCGCCACCTTCTTGCTGCCGGCCTCGCCCTGGGTCACCAGCTCGGTGTCACTGCTCTTCACCTTGCTTCCCAGTGCGGCCACCTTCGGGGGTAGATCACAGGCACGGACAACACTGTCCTCACAAAGCGCACAGGCCCGCTCGACGGCGTTCTCCAGCTCCCGGACATTTCCAGGCCATTCATAAGCCTGCATCAGATCCATCGCATGGCGGGTCACCTGGTAATACTGACCCGTCCGGGGATTCATCTTGTTCCGAAGGAAATGGGCCACCAGCAACGGTATGTCGTCTAATCGATCCTTCAGGCTTGGCAGCTGGAGCGAAATGACATTGAGGCGATAGTAGAGGTCCTCGCGAAACTCGCCTTCCTTGATCTTCTCCTCAAGGGGTTCGTTGGTCGCAGCCAGAACGCGCACATCCACGTAGACCGGGGTGTTGTCACCCACACGCCGGACCTCTTTCTCCTGAAGCACGCGCAACAGGCGGCTCTGGAGGGTGGGCGACATGGTCCCGATCTCATCAAGAAAGATGGTTCCCCCATCGGCCTCCTGAAAGAGACCGGTCTTGTCATGGATGGCACCGGTGAAGGCGCCCTTTCGATGACCGAACAGCTCGGACTCCAGAAGGTTCTCAGGCAGCGCACTGCAGTTGACCGGGATGAAGGGGGCAAACTGGCGTCGACTGTTGAAGTGCAGTGCCTTGGCGACCAGTTCCTTGCCAGTACCGCTCTCACCCAGGATGAGGATGGTGCTGTCGGTGTCCGCCACCTTCTCCACCATGTTGAAGACCTCCTGCATTCGCTCGGCAGTGCCCACAATCTGGTCGAAGCGGTATTTCTTCCGCAACTGCTTCTTCAGGTAGACATTCTCGGAAATCGCCTGGTTGTAGGAAAGCGCACGCTGCACGCAGAGCCGGAGCTCATCCAGCTTGAAGGGCTTCTCGATGTAATCATAGGCACCTTCCTTCATCGCCTTCACGGCGGTCTCGATGGAGCCGAAGCCCGTGACCATGATCACACTGGCAGGAGGATTGACCGAGCGCGCCTTCTGGAGGACCTCCAGACCGTGCGCCCGGGTCTTGTCGAGATACAGGTCGGTGATGACCAACTCAGGCTGCAACTCGACAATGCCCTCCAATGCGGGACCAATGCTCGTGAATGGATGAACCTCATGGCCTTCAGCCCGGAGCATCTCCGAAACCATCTGGACCATTGTCACCTCGTCGTCGACTAGCAGAACCTTTGCCACGCCCGAAGGCTAGGGGAACACATTGACACCCGCAAGTGGTTAGAAATCAGATTGTAAGGCACCTTCCCTAGTCGACGGGAGGGATGTAGCAGCCAAAGGCAGGACCACCAGGAGGCTTCACAGCCTTTCCGGAAACCACCGCATCGATGGCATCCCGCAGGTCATGACGGCCGACCTTGGCTCGTCTTTTTCCAAAATCCGCATAGAGATCATCGATGCGTCCGAGGTAGACCCGCCTGCCCTTGGAATCCACCAGGGCGGACTCCGGGGTCATCTGCGCCCCCAGGGCCTTCACCACTTCGTGCTTACGGTCATGGATCGCGGGAAATGCCTCCAGGGAGTAATCCTTCTGGTGTTTCAGGATGTCGTCGCGACTACGATCCGGATCCGTGTAGACGAGGTAGAACCTCACTCCCCTTTTGGAAAACTCCTTTCGGATCCGCTCCAGCTCGGGCGAATAGGCGTTGGAGATCGGACAATCCGCAAGGACGAAGACATAGACCGCGGGCTCCTGTCCGGCTTCCAACGGTTGAACCGTCTCCCCATTCAGGTCCTTCACGACCGGACCTTCTCCCTTTGCCCCGGCAGCGCCCGTCAGGAGCAGGGACAGCAAGGCGACAAGAACGAGGGTTGTCCGATGCATGTCCTTCATGACGCGTCAGAATGCCAGAGGTTACACCAGCTGTAAAACGATCAGGAGGGTCGCTCGCCCTGCCCCGACATGACCCTCCCCCTGACCAGATCCGTCAGCAACGTCCAGAGAAAGAGGGAATTGTTGAGGAGGTAGCGTTTCAGAAGCCTTTTCGGCTCACTGAGGATCCGGAACAGCCAGGTCAGGCCACAACGCTGCATCCATGCCGGGGCATCCGGCTTCAATCCGGCATTAACATCAAAGGCAAAACCGACATCGAGAATCAGCCCGCGCCCGATCCGGTCACGGTTTCGGTGGATCCAGTCCTGTTGCTTGGGCGTCCCGAGCCCCACCCAGATGACGTCCGGTTTCAGGTCATCGAGCTCCATCAGGATTTCTTCCTCCAGCTGCGCGTTCAGGATGCCATCACATTCCCCCGCGAAGCGGATGAAGGGATTCCGCGCTCGGAGCTGCTCCTTGAGTTTGGGAAGACAGTCACCGAGCCCACCGAGCAGATAATGGGTCACCTTGTGCCCGGCCTTTTCCATGAAATAGGCCATGAAGCGTGGTCCATAGACCCGGTCCCCGAGCCCGGCACCCGCGCGATTCATCAACCAGATCAACGGCATTCCATCCGGCACAAACCAGTCCGTGCCTGAAGTGGTCCTGGCAAAGGCGTCATCCCAGCGCCTCATGGTCACCACGTGCGTGTTGCAGAACTCAACCACGGTGGTCCTGTCACGGGCGGCCCATTCGAGGCACGAGGCAGTCAACGACTCGTAGTCCGTGACCGCCAGGTCCGTCCCCATGACACCCATGGTCTCCGGTCCGCCTCCCTCCTCATCGGGCAGGGGTTCGGGACGGGCCTCCTGAACCTTCTCTAGGGGGCCTCCCAGGAACTCCCCAAGGGTCTCGAGAACGCGCTCCACGGAGACCTCAAGAATGCAATGGGGTTCCTCAAATCGGCACAGGTCAAAGCAGGGCTTGAAATCACATGCACCTCCCTCGACCCAGACCGATTCATGGTGCATCGGGGCGAAGAGGGACGGAAGCTGCGGACCAAAGACTGTAACGGTGGGCAGCCCCATAAGGGCCGCCAGGTGGCCGGGGCCGGAATCGTTCCCGATAAAGGCATCCACGCCCCGAAACAGGTCCATCAACTCCTCAATCGACCGAGGAACCACCGGATCGATTCCCAATTGGCGCCACCGGGTTCTCTGGCCCGCGTCGCACACAACGGTCACATCATGCCCTGAGACAGAAAGACTGTTCACGACCGACCGATAACGATCAAGCGGCCACTCCCTCACCGACCGAGCCGCCCCCGAGTGCAGCACCCACTTCCGGATCGCCCCCTGCTCCCGTCGGGAATGCAGCCCTGAGGCTTCCTCACCAAGGTATGAAGCCAGCATCCCCCAATGAAGATGCCGGTGGGCATGAGGGGCCAGCGAAAGCGTTTCGCCCAGAAACAGGGCACTGCCCGGACCGCGGAAGCCCAGCTGTCTGGTCGCCCCGATCAACCACAACAACATCTGATCCCTCGGATCATGGCGTGCGGAACAGGCCACATCAAAGTGCCTTCCCCTCAGTCCATCGATCACCATCACCAGGTCCCTCCACTCGGGGCGGCGCAGGTCATACTTCGAGCGGAAGGAAGTCCAGGGTACATGGACGGGAACCAGTTCCACCTCCGGAGCGAACCGCTTCAGGAGGGGAGCCGCATGGGGCTTGGCCAGAAGGGTCACCTCAAAGCGGCGGGACACCGCGGAAAGAAAGGGCATGGAAAGGGCAAGGTCTCCCAGCGCCCAGAGTTCGGCAACCAGCAGACGCGGCCGATGTGGGGTGTCACCGCTCATGGAGACTGCCTTTCGCAAGACACACGCCGGTCTTCATTCCTCAGAGCTCGTCGTTGCAGGAAGGACGCCATGGATCAGTGCGGCACCGCCATTTCCTCCCGCGTTTCAGTCAGTGCCACCTCTGTTTCGTCCTGCACTTCATCCTCCTTCCTATTCCGGCCCAGCCCCCCGTTCATGGCCACGGCAAGCCCCCCCAGTCCGGCAAACACCTGGAGGTCCTGGCTGAAGGATCCGTAGACGAGGATGAAGAAGAGCGCCTTCGAGGTGATGTAGCTGATGAGGAAGATGTTCACGGGCCGGAGTTCCTTCCTGCCATGCTTGACCGCCCTCCAGAGATAGAGCCAGATACCCGCCACGAACCAGATCATGAGGATGAACCCGGGGATACCGAAAGGAATCAGGATCGAAAGCGGCCCGCTATGGTATTCACCCGCGAGCATGGCCGGCTCGAAGGTCTGCATGAACCCGCGCCTGACACTCTCGTTGGCCAGGTGCAGGTCCATGGGGTTGATTGCATAGCCCTTGCCAACCCACAGGTGCGCCCGCACCTCCGGCAACACCATCTTCCACATGTTGATGCGCCACTCCGTGGAGTCCTCCGCATTCACCCGGACCGCAGGGTCCACATCGGCAAAGGGAATGACGCACAGGGCCCTTTGGAATGACTTGGGAAGCAGCCCCGCAAAGGGAAGGACAAGCATCAGGGAAAGAACACCGGCCGCAACAATTCCGATGGAATAGCGGGTAAAGGTCAGCCCCTCGAAGATGAACTGCACCACAAAGGCGAGAACGATGAAGGCCAGGATGGAGCGAAAGCCACCAAAGAGGCTCAGGACCACCAGGAACAGATAGAAGCCAAAGCGCCAGGGTCGGCTGAAGTCCAGAAGCCCCCGGATGCCAAAGCTGAGCTGCATCATCATGCAGAGCGCCACAGCGGCCTGCGACAGCCCACCGTACCGAACCATTCCAAGGCTACCCGGACCGCCAAACTCCAGCTCTCCCAGTGAGGTCATCTCGGGAGGGAAGAAGTTGAACAGGAAATAGAAGGGTGGGCCCATCGCGTAGATGATGTGCGTGGTGATGGCGAGGATGCCGACGGCGAAATAGAGGATCAGCATGCGCTTGGCCTGTTTCGGCTCAGGCTGGAAGCAGGCAAAGGCAAAGTAGGAGGCGATGGCCGCCATCAGGAAGAGGTAGCGCTTGCCGCCACCCACATCACTACCGAGCGCCTGGAATCCAATACCACCCGAAAACTTGGAGATGCCCACCATGAGAACGGCAAAGATCAGGAGCGGAATCGCGATGCTCGGGACGTGTTGGTAGTGACGGCGCCCGGCGGTCGCCCTCTCCAGAATGCTGAAACCCAGACTCATGAAGCTGGTCATGACCCAGAGTGGCAGTGCCTTGGGCAGGAAGAAGATCACAAGCGAACTGTTGAAGCTGAGGAGTAGAATCAGCCGGTGATGCCGCATCAGGATGGGTAGTGACAACCCGAACAGCACCAGACCGATCACCGCCACCGACCGCAAGGCCAGCGGCGTCGCGACACAATAGCCCAGCAGCACGGCAATGGCGCTGGTGACAGCGAAGACAAAAAAGCTCCGCGAAAGTTGGTTCCTGTCTTCCATCGACTCTCGACCCGGGGGCAAAACCCGGCTGGCAGTGTGACGACCCTCGAACGTTTCAGCAAGTGCCTGCCCAGAGGCAAACACAGGTTTCACAGGAAAGTTGCAGATGGGTCGGCCCGGCTCGAGAATCGGAATGATTCATCCATTTTCAAGCGATGGTTGAGCAATTTGAGACCTGCCTGCCTTGTGTTATCTTGACCCACCCCGCCAAAGGGGGGCAGGCTCTGCCAGGACTTTTGTTATGGAAGACTTGTTTAAAAGCCCTTTTTTCTGGGGACTCGTTCTGGGTCTCTTCGTTGGATTCTGCCTCCTTTATGTGAGCTGGTCCAAGCGTTCGATGCTTCGGAAGCAGTTCAAGGAGAAGTCCAATGAACTCGAAAAGCTGAAGAAGCACCTCGACACCCAGATGAGCATCAACGCCAAGGGCAACGAGTCCATGAAGGACGAACTCGAAAAGCTTCGTGAGCAGAACGAGAATCTCCGGGTCAACCTGGAGACGCTGAAGACCAAGCCCGGCAAGGCGGAGACCCGCACCCTGCACATCTACGACAAGGCCCTCCACCTGATGTATGAACAGGCACCCGGATTCGCCGGGCACTGGGAACGCGCGGTCAAGGAGGCCGAGGCCGACATCGCCGAATCCGAATCCGGACTGAAGAAGCTGATCACCAAGGTTTTCAGGCCATCCCTCAACGCACCGACCACCAGTGCCAAGGAACTGGCCGAGAAGAGCGAAATCTCCGCACAGGATTCCTCAAAGGAATGAGCCAGAACAGCAAGCTCGCATTGCTGTTTCTCTCCTGCCTGGCCTACGCCATCTTGCGCTACAACGTGGTCTTCGAGGTCGACTGGTCCAGGCTTCCCGGATACGTGATCAACAAGACGCTGGCCTTCACCTCCGTCGCCAGCCTGCTGCTCGCCACTCTTTCCTTCGTCAGGCTTCACTCCCCCCAGGCCAAGTTCTGGGGCCAGGTTTCCTTCCATAGCGCGGTGTTGCACACCTGCCTTTCACTGGCCCTGAACTCCCCGCACAACTACCCCGCCTTCTTCCGGGAGTCCGGTGACTTCCTCAACCTCAAGGGACAGCTGATCTTCCTCTCGGGCGCCCTTGGAATCTGGGTCTACTGGATCCTTTTTCAAACCCACCCCAAGGCGGACCGCTTCCGGCAGCTGAAGGTGCTGTCCTGCCTGATCATGGCGGCACACCTCATTCCCATGGGCATCCCCAAGTGGGTGCATCCTTCCACTTGGAAGGGCATGCCGCAGATCTCCCTGCTGAGTTTTGCGCTGGTAATGGGAAGCCTGGTCGTGCTCCTGAAGAGGGGCGGCACAAAAACGGAAGGCTGACCTGCCGGGCCCCAAAAGGCCTCACTCAAGGATCATCCTGACCAGGGCATCGATCTCCCCCCTGGCCTCGCTGCTCGGAACCCGGTGGTGGTTCAACAGGATGGAGAACACCACCTCATCCCCATTCGCCCGCGTCGCATACCCGCTGAGTGCGTGGACAAACCTCAGGGTCCCGGTCTTGGCCCTCAGGTTTCCCTCCGCAAAGGTTCCCTTGAAACGCCCCTCGAGGGTCCCGCTCCTTCCGGCGACAGGAAGACTTTCACGGAATGGCTTTGCCTGTGGATGGGCGGTCATGTGAAGCAGAAGGTCGCAGACGGAATCTGCTGAAAGCAGGTCCCCCCTGGAAAGTCCTGATCCCTCATGGAGGTAGACGCTTCCCGCCTGGATCCCCGCCCTTTTCAGGAAGGCTTCCAACTCCGCCTTCGAGAGATCCTCGGTGGAATCCCCTCCCTCGCGGGGCAATTCGGAAAAGGCCCCGACGTTCAGGAACATCATCTGGGCGTAGAGGTTGTTGGAGCGTTGCATCATCACCGGGAGGGTCTCACGGATGGGTGCCCCTTCCACCTCGGCAAGAAGCTTCAGTCCCCGGCTCATTTCCACCCGCCTCGCGAGACGCGGAACCACAGGCCCACGCTTGAAGGAGATCCCCGCCTTGGCCAGGGCTGCTTCGAACAACTTCAGAAAATGTACGCTTCCATCCGGAACGGAGACCGCCTCCGTCGTCCCGGATCCCGCCAATCCCAACATCCCTTCCATCTCAACGAGGCTCTGTCCCAGGCCGCGACTGATCTCGATACGTCCCTTCTCTCCCTTGGCTCCGGTGACGATCCGGTTGACGGGATGCAGCATTCCCCAGCCGGGCAGGGGTTCCACGACACATGGCTGCCCGATCTCCTTTCCCGGAAGGATCTTCAAGTCCACCGTATTGTCCTCCAGCATCAGGGCCGAGGCCGGGGCGCCGTAGTAGTAATGAAGATCATCCCAGTCCCAGCCAAGGCCAGGACCGCTGCGCGTGTAAAGCGTGTCATCGGCCAGCACCTCTCCCTCGATTTTCCGGATACCGGCCGCCTTCACCGCAGTCACCAGCCGGCCAACCGCCGCCTTGTAGTCTCCGCCATGGAAACGGGCCGCCATGGAAAAATCACCTCCACCCTGGACGATCAGATCGCCTTTCAGGACGCCGCCTTCGTCCGCCTTGACATGGGAATAAAAGCGGGTGACGAAACGGTGCTCCGGACCAAAGCGGTCGAGCACCAGTGCACCCGTGAAGAGCTTGGCGTTGGAGGCCGGGTTCATCCGGGAGCTTGTACGATGCCCGGCAAGGATCGCACCCGACTTCACAGCTACCACCTTCACGCCCCAGGAAGCTCCCTCAAACCTCGGAGCCCGGACAAAGGAACCCACCCTGTCATTGAGGGAGGCCGCCAGGCCACGGGGTATCCCTACGGCAAGGGACAGGAACGCCAGGATGCAGCAGGCCGTCTTCACATGTGCGATTTAACCCAAACCTTCGTCCCCAAAAAAGAAAGAACCGGTTCCACCCACGGCGGAACCGGTCCTGGAAACTGCCTGATCCAGCGTGGAATCAGGGATGATTCGCCTTCACATACTCGATCGCGGTCTTCACGCACTCATGCGGCATCGCGGCATATCCCTTGTTGTCGGTCTCGATGGCAAGCACACCGTCCCAATTCGCCTTCTTCAGCTCCTTGAAGAGGGATTTGAAGTTCGCGTCACCCGTTCCAACCAGCACGTCGAGGTAGACATCACGGCCCACCTTGGTCTTCTCGATCTTCTTGTCCTTGATGTGAATGTCAAAGACACGACCGTTGTAGTCACGAAAGACCTTGCCGGCATCAAAGCCGGCCGCCGTGACCCAGCCTGCGTCAAGGCAGACACCGATCCGCTCGTCCCGATGCTGTATGACGTTCTTGACCACCAGCGGATTGCCGTAGAGCGAGGTCAGACCGTGGTTGTGGATCGCGATCCTGATGTCGAATTCCTTCACCAGCTCCTCGAGGTTGTCGAAGATGGCAAAGTCCTTTGGTTCAACGATGATCAGCTTGCAGCCCATGAACTTGGCGAACTCGAACAAGCGGCGGTTCTTCTCCTTCTCCATGGACGTCCCGGACACGCCGATCGTGTAACAGGTCAGACCCTCCTTATCGAGGATGGCCTTGCGACGCTTGATCTCGTCCCAGTCACCATGCGGGTCAATGTGCTTGCTGATCATCTGGAGCTGGGTAAGCCCATGCTCCTTGGCAAACTTGACGACCCCGTCGAAGTCCAGGTTGCGGAGCGTCCAGGTCTGAATGCCCACGTTGAGCTTGTAGTCCGCAGCGGTTGCGGAACCTGCGGAAAAGATTGCTGCCATCGACAGCACCAGAAAAAGCCGAACGAATTGTTTCATAGTAAAGGGAGGGAGGGATTAAAGACCCGTCACCAAAAGGAGCAATCAAATTCGCGCGGCCGACTGGACCAAAAAATCTTTGGCGAACATTCGGCGGGGTTTAGTGTCAAAGGCCTCTGATGCCCCGCGGATTCCGAAACGAACTGATCGGCCGGCTGCTGCTTCCCCTCCTGATGGCAGTGGCCACGCTCGCCCATGCCCAGGTCAACACCTTCCGCCCCAACATCATCCTCATCGTCGCCGATGACCTCGGGCAACAGACCATCAGCGCCTACCAGAAACGCCATTCAAAGCCGATCGTGCGCACCCTTCATGCGGACCGGATCGCCAATGCGGGAATGCGCTTCAACAACGCCTATTCCACCAGTTCGGTCGGTGGGCCTTCCCGTTTCGGCATCCTGACCGGCACCTATCCCTGGCGCCGCAACCTCCTGACCACGCCCGCTCCCGACCAGACCTACCTCCTGGCCACCAATGAGGTCACCCTGCCCCTGCTGCTCCAGAAGTCCGGTTATGCCACGGGCTACATCGGGAAATGGGGACTGGGATTCCAGTCTGGTGAAAAGGTCGTCTGGAACCAGCCGCTGAGCCCGGGCCCCAATGAGGCGGGCTTCGACTACTTTTTCGGATTCGCGGCGAGCCATGACCAGGCTCCCCACTGCTGGATCAAGAATTCCAGCATCGTGGGACGGCACCCCGGGGAAGACCTCGTCATCACTGAGGACGGTGAAACCAAGGGCATCTCCCTGGTTCGTGACAAGGACCAGATCAGCCCCACCCTGGCCAAGGAAGCCCAGCGTTTCATCGAGGAACACCGGGATGAACCCTTCTTCCTCTACTTCGCACCCACCGCCCTGAGGCCTCCCGCCCATGCCGCACCCTTCCTGAAGGGCAAATCGGGCAAAGGCGAATTCGGTGACTACCTCGCCGACCTCGACTGGCAGATCGGACGGCTCATCCTCGAGGTCAACCGGCAGAACCTGGCCCACCGGACCCTCTTCATCCTGACCGCGGACAACGGCGGCGTCGCCTCCATGGGCATCGAGGCCGGCATCCAGACCAACGGCAGTCTGCGCGGAGGAAAGGGAGACATCCATGAGGGAGGGCTCCGCGTTCCCTTCATGGTCAAGTGGGACCACCGCATCCCCAACTATG
>CAZKNW010000039.1:0-15532 GCA_964554035.1 uncultured Verrucomicrobiota bacterium | reverse complement strand
AAGGATCACCAGGACCATTGGAAAGGAAGACTCCGGCAGGCTTGAGATCGAGAACGTCCTGTGCGGGTGTGTCCGCAGGGACAACAGTAACCTTGAAGCCCCGACGACGCAGCTCACGCAGGATGTTGTACTTCACTCCGAAGTCGTAGGCCACGATCGGAATGTCCGCGGGCGGGAGTCCCTCGAAATGATTCTTCGGGTCACCCTCCTCCAGGCCCTGGAGCAGTTTGAAGCGTCCGCTCCGGTTGCTCTCCTCGTCCCATACAAAACGTTCCTTGTGGGTCACCACCTTGGCGTAGTCGACGCCAACCAGCCCCTCCCATCCCTTGGCCTCCTCGACAGCCTCGGCATCCGAGTGGCCCTTCGTCGAGATGAAGCCCTTCAAGGCGCCATGCACGCGAAGCTTCTTGGTGAGGGCGCGGGTATCGATGCCCTCGATGCCGGGGATGCCGTTCTTCTCGAGGTACTCCCCGAGCGACATGTCTGCACGCCAGTTGCTGACGACAGGGGAAAGCTCACGCACGACAAAGCCCGAGACATGGGGTGTCCATGACTCCACGTCGTGACTGTTCACCCCGTAGTTGCCAATCAGGGGATAGGTCATGGTGACGATCTGAGCCTTGTAAGAGGGGTCGGTGAGGATCTCCTGGTAGCCGGTCATGGATGTGTTGAAACACACCTCACCAGCCACTCCGGCCTCAGCCCCAAAACCCTTCCCGCGATAAACGGTTCCGTCTTCCAGTGCCAATACTGCGTTCAATGCCATAACAAAATTCCGAGGATGCTAGGGAAACGCCCGCCTTCCGCAAATCCTTTTCGCATCCGAAGCGAAAAATGTCGGTTGAGCTTTGCGGCCCGATACAGGCATCCTGCCGCCCATGAAACCACTCTTTCGCGTTTTCGCCACCCTCGTCGCGCTTAATATTTGCCTGTTTTCTGTCCAGGCCCAGAACCAGAAGGCCAAACCGCAGAGAAAGCCCAATCCCGCCTACGCCAAGATCGAGGATGAGCCGGGACTCCCAAGGGTGCTGATCATCGGCGATTCCATCTCCATAGGATACACCGTCGATGTCCGCAAGAACCTCAAGGGCAAGGCCAATGTCCACCGCATCCCGACCAACGGAGGTCCCACCACCCGCGGGCTCGAGAGCATCGACCAGTGGCTGGGGGACTCCAAATGGGATGTCATTCACTTCAACTGGGGATTGCACGACCTGAAATACATGGGAGCCGATGGAAAGAACCTCGCCGACCCCAAGGCCTCCACCAGCCACCAGCAGGTTCCCATCGATGAATACACCAGGAATCTCGAGACACTCGTCAAGAGGATGAAGAAGACTGGAGCCAAGCTGATCTGGTGCTCCACCACCCCGGTTCCCAAGGGAGCTGCAGGGCGTGTTGTAGGTGATTCCGCCAAATACAACGCAGCCGCCGCGAAAGTCATGAAGAAGCAGGGGGTAGTCATCAACGACCTCTACGCCCATGCCAACAAGAAGCTTTCCGAAATCCAGCGTGAGGCCAATGTCCACTTCCACGCGGAAGGATCCGCCTACCTCGGAAAGAAGGTCAGCGACGCGATTCTTGAACAACTGCACTAAGGTGGCTTTCAAAGGGACGTGATGGGAAAAACAGCGGTTTTCCAAAAAAAGGATCAAATAAACCGGCTCCCCATGTCTCCCAGAAGGCAATGATGTCCCTTTCAAGATTCAAGCGCCCTCTCCCGTTGCTGGCAGCCATCCTCCTGATGGCTGTGACCGCCCCGGGACAAGACCTCGGTTTCGGCAGCCTGGGTGGCCTTGGCGCATTCAACCAACCGGCCACCAAGGTAAGCTTGATTTCAGATTCCAGCGAGGTCGCTCCAGGCTCCGATTTTTACCTCGCGATCCAGATGGTGTCCAAGGAAGGCTGGCATACCTACTGGCGCAACCCCGGCGAGGTCGGTGAAGCAACCCGGATCGAGTGGTCTGCGGTCCCCGATGGCATCGAAATCGGGAAGATCCAGTGGCCCGTGCCCGAGAAGGGCGACCTGGTCGGAAGCCTTGCCTACTTTTATGGAGCAACAAACCTTCTGATGCTGCCGGTCCATGTCGGAGACACCGTTGCCAAAGGGGACCTCCGTATTTCTGGGAAGGTCTTCTGGCTTGAATGCAGCGACACGCAGTGCGTCCCCAAGAACACGGAGGTCACCATCGCGCTGGTTGTCGGGGATGCTGACAAGCCGGCCGGAGGGCACTCGCTGATCCAGGCATTCCTTGGGAAGACACCCACCACGGATCCGGCCCTCTCAGCCGGGGCGGAGTGGATCTCGATTCCAAACGAAGAGGAGCGTCGCAACATCCGGATCGACCTCGTTGCGGAGCAGGCCTTCCCCTATATGGATTTCTTCCCCTATGAAGACGCCGGATTCGCAGTGGAAGGCTCGACCAGCACAACCAATTCCAATGCTGGGATGATCTCGTTCACCAAACCGGTCCTGAAGTTCGATGGCGCGTGGCCGTCCGAGATTCGTGGCGTCTTCGTTTTCGGTAAGGATCCTCATGATGTGGAGAAGGCCATTGAGGCGACCATACCCATCGCGCCTGACAGTCTTGCTGCTGCAAATCCGAAAGCCCCTGAATCCACCACCACCGCAACAGTTTCAAATGCCGGGGGGAGCGACCGAAGCCTCCTACTCTGGCTTTGGTTTGCCTTTGTGGGCGGATTGATCCTCAACATCATGCCCTGTGTGCTGCCGGTGATTTCACTGAAGATCCTGAGCTTCGTGAACCAGAGCCAGGAATCGCCGGGACAGGTCAAGAAGCTGGGACTGATCTTCACGCTTGGCGTGCTGGCCTCCTTCCTCGCACTTGCCCTGATCGTGGTGGGCATCAAGACGGCGGGGGGATCCCCGACGTGGGGCCAGCAGTTCCAGAATCCGGTCTTCGTGATCTGCATGACGGTGTTGGTACTCCTGATCGCCCTGAACCTGTTCGGGGTCTTCGAGGTGACGCTGGGGGGCAACATGATGAGCAATGCCAGCAAGCTGACCCGCAAGGAGGGCCCGGCAGGCGCCTTCTTCAACGGACTGCTCGTCACCCTGCTGGCCACTCCCTGCACCGCCCCATTCCTCGGATCGGCGGTGGGCTTCGCCTTCACCCAGCCAACCATCATCATCCTGATGATCTTCCTCATGGTCGGCTTCGGCATGGCCTTCCCCTACCTGGTCCTCAGCTTCAATCCGGCGCTCCTGAAGTTCATTCCCAAGCCGGGACCCTGGATGGAGCACTTCAAGGTGTTCATGGGATTTCCCATGATCGCGGTGGTGGTCTGGCTTTGGACCGTGACCTCACAACTCATCTACGTCGATGATGGCCTCGGATCCCAGTTCTGGACCGGCATCTTCCTGATGTGCGTCGCCATCGCGGCCTGGGTCTTCGGGACCTTCATCCAAAGAGGTCGGGGAAAGAAGACGTTCCCCGCCCTGATGGTCGCCGTTCTGCTGGGCTGGTCCTACATCGGCATCGTCGAGGGCACCCTCCACTGGCGTTCACCTGAGTCCCACCCAAGCCCGACAGGATACACGGAATCCTTTCCATCGCAGACAGCCGAGAAGCTGGTCTGGACCCCATGGTCGCCTGAGACCGAGGCACGGGCCCTTGCCACAGGAAGGCCCGTCTTCATCGACTACACCGCCACCTGGTGCGCCACCTGCAAATGGAACAAGAGATATGCCATCGACGTCCCTGAGGTTCGCAAGGCCTTCACGGACATGGATGCGATCCTCTTGAAGGGCGACTACACGGCACAGGATCCAAGAATCACCGAGGTTCTTTACCGCTATCAAAGGGCGGGCGTGCCGTTGAATCTGTTTTATCAGAAGGGAGGAAATGATAATCCGGTGGTCTTTCCGGAACGTTTCAGCAGTGACACCGCCCTTGAGCTGATCGGTGCCGACAAGGAGGCCTGATCCTTCATTTCAACAAACCTTGCGGCCTCGCAGCCTGAAAACTATCCTGCTGCGCCCCTTTTCACAGGATTCGAGACTCAACACCGGGGCGGCCCTGTTGTCTCACCTGCCTTGGGAAGAGCCGTTTCATGCGGGCATACATCAACATCTCGATCAACGCATTCATGGAGCTGGTGAGACAGCCGTTTTATCTGGTCCTCACCACACTGACCATGGCGTTCATCACCTTCCTCGGAAGCGTCTACTATTTCGCCTTCGGGCAGGATGAGTCCCTGGCCACGAACAGTGCCCTGGCGATGTGCATGCTTTCAGGGCTCTTCGCTTCCGTCTTCTGCGCCTCCAGCTCCGTGGCCCATGAGATCCAGGCAGGCACCGCGCTGACCGTCCTTTCCAAGCCCATCAGCCGCATCCAGTTCATCCTGGGAAAATACACGGGGCTGGCGGCCGCCATCAGTCTGCTCTCGCTCTTCAACCTCATCGCCACCCTGGTCTGCAGCAGGATTGCCTTCGAGTCGCATGGCGAACCGGACACCCGCGTCCTTGCCGTCTTTTTCGGGGCCATGGCCGTGGCCTACCTGTTCGGCGTCTTTGCCAACTACTTCCTGAACCAGAATTTTTCCGGCACGACGGTGTTCGCACTCCTGGCTACCTCCATCATCGCCCTGCTGGTGGTCTGTGGCATTTCCCACGGCAGCCATGATGAGGGCTTCGGTGCAGGTGTCGACTGGCGGCTCGTTCCCGCCGTCCTCCTGCTGACCTTTGCACTGCTGATCCTGGCAGCCCTCGCACTGGCCTGCACCACACGGCTCGACATGGTTCCCACCCTTGCCATCTGCGGAGGCTTCTTTCTGATCGGACTCATGTCGGACTACCTGTTCGGCAGGCCGGCCGAGGATGGATCCCTGCTCGCCACGGTCATCTATGCCGCCCTGCCCAACTGGCAGGTGTTCTGGATGGCCGATGCCCTGGAGAACGGAAAAAGCATTCCGCTGAAATACATTCTCCAATCGGTGGAGTATCTTATTGGCTTCCTGGTCATCTGCCTTTCCGGCGCACTCTACCTCTTTGAAGAAAGGGAGCTGGGCTGATGGATCAGATCTACCAGGTGGCACTGCTGACCCTGCGCTCGGCGTTCCGGCTCCGGCTGGCGTGGGCACTCATGGCCGTCCTCGCCGGCGTGTCGGGACTCATGCCCTACATGATCCGACACAACGGAACCGCCAAGATGTTCATCCAAGTGACGATGAGCTACTCGCTCACGGCCATCACCGCCATCCTCGGACTGGCCACGCTCTGGATCGCCTGTGGTTCGATGGCGCGCGACATCTCCGAGCGACAGGTCCAGATACTGGCCACCAAGCCGATTCCCCGCTGGCGGATCTGGCTCGGCAAGTGGCTGGGCATCGTGCTTCTCGACGCCATCCTCCTTTTCCTGTCCGGCTCCCTGGTCATGGGCATGATCATGATCCGCTCCAACGACCTGAATCGCGATCAGAAGAAGGCCCTTTTCGAGCAGGTGCTGGTGGCCAGGACCGGTGTGACCGAGCCCGTCGAGTTCCGCGAGTCGGAGATCGATGCCATCACCCGGTATCTGACCACGAATCCGCGACCCAACCAACCGGAGAATCCGGCACGCCTGCGGGAATACGTGATTGAGGAACTCAAGCGCCGCGACCAGATCGTCCCTTCCAACCGCATGCGGGTCTGGGAGATCGACATGAGCGAGGGAGGCGAACGAGTCCGGGAGGAGCCCCTCTTCCTCAAGGTGCATTTTTATGCGGCCAAACAGGAGCGAGCCGGTCAGGGCAGCTCCATCGAAGGCTACTGGGAGGTTGGCGAGGAACCCAATCTCTGGAGGCATCGCGGCAGCCTCACTCCCGACAGCTTCACCTACATCAAGGTGCCGCCCGGGCACATCGGAGAGGACGGAAGGCTCAAGGTCTCGTTCCGGAACTACAATGAAGGCACCCTGGTCTTCCCGTTGGCCGATGGCCTCGAGGTGCTCTACCGCGAAGGCAGCTTCATCCCGAGCTTCTTCCGCGCCATGGGTGTGCTTCTCTGCTGGATGGCGGCACTGGCCGCGCTGGGTCTGTTCAGTGCCTCCTTCCTGACCTTTCCGGTCGCGTCCCTGCTGGTCTTCAGCTTTCTGCTCATGCTGATCTCCTCTTCGATGATGGCCGAGGTGGTCCGGGAAGGCACCATCTCCACGTTGGATCACGAAACCGGCAAGCCGACCTTCACGCTGCTCGACTGGATCATGGTCCCCTTCTTCAAGGTGATCCTCGGAGGCCTATCGTTGCTGAAGGGCTTTTCCCCCATCGAGTATCTGGGCAGCGGTCGCAACGTGTCCTGGACGATCCTCTTCAGGGCCTTCTTCCAGGTGGTCGTGGTGGCAGGAGGCGTCCTTGCACTGGCCGGATCCCTGATCCTCACACGACGCGAACTCGCAGGAGCACCGTGACAAAACGGATGAGCGGCAAGAACTACAAGCTGATCCTGCTGACCCTCATCGTAGCGATGATGGCCAAGAACGTCGTGTCCCTGAAATTCCTGAACCGCACGCGGGCCGAGGCTGGGCTGACGAGGACCGAGCCCCTCGAGAATGCACCGCCTGTCCTTGCGTTCACGACCGTCGCACTAGGTGGATTCCGCGGACTGATCTCCAACTACCTCTGGTTCCGCACCACCAGCCTGCAGTACGAGGGCAAGTTCTTCGAGACGCTCTCCCTCGCCAGCTGGATCACCAAGCTGCAGCCCACCTTCACCACGGTCTGGGAGAACCAGGCATGGAACATGACCTACAACATCTCGCGGGAATTCGACAACCCGACGGAGCGATGGCTCTGGATCAACAGCGGGATCGAACTGCTGCGTGACGAGGCCCTGGTCTACAATCCCCACGAGCCATCGCTCTACCGTGAACTGGCCTGGTTCTACCTCGACAAGATCGGGACCACGCTCGATGACCAGCACTACTTCTACAAGGAGACCCTCGCCAACATCATGGTACGCCTGACCGGTCCCAGCCCGGATTACAATCTCATCCTCAATCCACAGACACCCGAGCAGAAGGAGGCGGTGAGCTTCCTCAGGGAGAAGCTCAAGCTCCAGCCGGAAGCCATGGCCAGGGTCGACCAGGATTACGGCCCGCTCGACTGGCGACTGCCTGAGACCCACGCAATCTACTGGGCATCCATCGGACTGGAACGCTGCAAAGGCAAGGATGTGCTGCCACTCAAGAGGGTGATCTACCAGTCGTTGCAACTCGCCTTCCAACGTGGTCGGATCCTTGAGAACCCGGTGGACAAGACACTGGACTTCGCACCCAACCTTGAGATCGCCCAGAAGCTGGATGAGACCTTTGTTCGCTTTCGCGAGGAGGAGACGGACAATCCCTATGTCATTGATTCCGCCCGCAGCTACTTCATGCAGGAAGCCGTCTACTTCAACTACCTCTACATGAGGCGTGAGGAGGCCGCCCGTTGGTTCCAGAAGCTGGTGGAAACCTTCCCGGGTGTCGTGGATCCCAACCTGGATCTGGAGTCCTTTGTTTCACAGCACGTCCAGAAGAAGGCTGACGATGGAAGCAACAAGAAGGTCCGCGCCATCATCGACGGCATGTTGACGACCTCATACTACCGCCTTGCCCTCGGAGACGCCGAGTCCTCGGTCGGCCATGCCCTGCTCGCGGGCAAGATCCACAAGGACTACAACAGCAAGATCCTGTCGGAAGGGGCGGAACACCGCCTTCTCCTCCCTTCATTTGAGGAACTGAAGAAAAATGCGATCTTGAGGGCATTGTCAGACCAGCCGGGATCGTTCAGTGAGGAGATGAAGCTCCGGCTGAAGACCGCCCTGCAGCTTCCTGCAGACTGGCCAAACGAAGAATGAGCCTCCGAATCTCCATCCTGATCCTTGGCCTGCTCGCCTCATGGCAGGCAATGGGAACGCAGATGGTGCCTCTTTCCATCGAGGATCTTGGCGCCCGTGCAGACGTCATCGCCCATGGCACGGTTCAATCCATCAGCTCACGTCGCCTGACGGAAAAGACCATCTACACCTGTGTAGAGCTCAAGGTGTCCTCCATCTGGAAGGGGGACAGCAACCTGAGGACGCTCACCATCGCCCAAGCCGGCGGCATCCTGGGTGACCAGGCCCAGACCATTCCCGGCCAGGCGCGCTTCGAGGTCGGTGAGGAGGTCGTTGTCTTTTGCGTGATCAACCATCGGGGCGAAGGTGTCGTGCTCGGCCTGACCCAGGGGAAATTTGATGTCGGGGGAGATGATGCGATCGGGAAGAACTGCTGGAATCCCTTCCACGGAAGACCCGGCGGACAAACGACTCCGAAGGCCCATTGGAAGCCCCCCTTGAGCATGGACCTCCTCCGTTCCAAGGTCACGAAGCAGGACCGCTAGAGCGCAAACCCGCGGTCAGCCCGAGTTCTTGTGGTAGGGCGAGAAGAGGTTGAAGTAGATCCCACACAAGGGGCGATCCCCTTCTGTCTGGCTCAGGATGACCGTGACCTGACGATCCAGCGCAATGCCATGCCTGAGGTTGGGAGCCCTGTTCTGATAGGCATTGATCGCCTTGCTCATGAGGGACTCGAGGGAGCTGCGGCAGTCATCCGGAGTTTTGTCGAGGCACACGACGAAACGATCATATCTCGTCAGAGCCTCGGCCATCTCAGCCTCGAACATGTCAACAGCAAGTTCCATCAGGGTATTCCGGAGCTTAACCATGCAACCCTGTTTTGGCAACCTGCCTCAACGTTTGGGCAAAGCGTTCAACGTGTAATAGAACTCGTCGTGCCAAAGGTAATCCCCCTTTTCGTTCTCCACATCAAGCGGACGGATCACCGTGACAAAGCCCTCGCGCAGCCCCTTGACCCGGATTTTAACGCTCATCCGGTCCTTGGCCACCTCCGCCTTGACCACCTCCAGCGTCGTATGGCTGTTGGGTTTTCCATCATGCCCAATCTCCGGCGAACCGTACTTCTGGTGATAATCATAGCGATACTGAAGCACATCGTAGCTCTGGGCATCCGCCGCGGTCTCCAGATCCACCCGCTGGGTGAAAGTCAGCTTGAAACCGTCCGGAAGGGCATTCACATCCAGCACTTCAAAAGGCTTCTTACCGGTCCATGACACACGGTCCAGCGATGCCTCATAAGGCCCCAGGGCCGCCCATGCGCCATTCTTGCAACCTCCCACGTATAGCTTTCCATCGGGGCCGAAGGCAAACCGGTTCACCCCTGAACCAAATCCCGTGACCAGGGGCCAGACGGTTCCCTGCCATTCACCATTCACCTGCTCCATGGTCACCCGCATGAGGTTGGCGTTCTTCCAGTCCCCCACGATCAGCTGTCCCTTGAACGGACCGAAGCGATCGTCCTCGGCCACCTTCATGTCACTCGTGGAGGCGGAAAGCTTGTAGGGAAACCAGATGGCAGGCGCATCCCTGTGCTCCCGCCCAGCATAGTCTTCCTTCGGAGCAGGCCAACTGGAGGGATAACCGTAAAACTTGCCCTCCTTGATGTGGTTCAGCGTGCAGGTACCCATCCAGTTGCCCTGGTTGTCCGCCATGAAGACGGATCCCTTGTAGGTCCCATAACCATTGGGGGATCTCAGCCCGCTGGAGACCGGTGTGATCCTGCTTCCATCCTTGGACACCCGGATCGCCCATCCCATGTAGGGAAGCTCCCAGACCCCGCGGTTGCCGGTCCGGTAGACGTACAGGTCACCGTTGTCCGCGACCACGGGTCCGAATGAAAAATCATGGTAATTGCCGGTGGAACCCCAGCCCTGGTTCAGACAGTCGAACCAGTCCGCCTGCCCATCCCCATCGGTATCCACCAGTCGGGTCAGTTCCACCTTCTGGACCACATGGATGATCCCATCGACGATCGTCAGTCCACCCGGCTCGCAAAGCCCTCGTGCGAAACGCTCGATTCTCGCTTCCTTCAGGGGACCATCAGCACCCTTCAGGATATAGACGTCCCCACTCCAGGTGCAGATCGCCATGTCCCCGTTCTTGAAGAAATCCAGGCCCGTGGCCTGAAGCAGGATGTCCTTGGGAATCGGGAGGTGCTCCACCTGGAAGAACTCATTCCCCACGATACGGGTCGGCTTTTCCGATTCGAAGGAGGTCACAAAGCCCTCCTTCGCCTTGCCCTTGGCCTTGGAGTATTCCCAATCGAGGTCAGGAGTCGCTTCAAGGGTCGTTTCCCTTACCGATCCGAATGACGTGACCACCTCAAAGGCGATGCCCCCCGTATGCGCAGGGATCTTCACCACCTGGCGGGTCAGGTCTCCCTCATGCCTAACCGTCGTCCTTTCACAATCGTTCTTCTTCGGCTTCCAGAGCCACGAGGTGAAACTCACACCTTTCCGGGAATCCTTGGCAATCGAAGTCTTGCCTCCTGAAACGGAGACGGATCCTCCAATTCCCTTTCCAAGCCAAGAGTGGGCGAAAAAGCTCATCGCCTTGGGGCAGGCACCCATCTCAAAGCGCCTGACCACGGCCAACCCATCCTTTCCCTTCTCAACCCGGGCGGTTTCCTGGACCGGAACCTTCTTTCCACCGACCTGGAACTCATAAAGGAAGGTCACACGTCCCGACTTGTCACTCAGCCCTCTGTAGCGCACCCAGTCCGGCATCTGGTTGAGCACCTCCGTGGAATCGCCTTCGCGCCGCCACGGAAAATCGGCCAGTTCATTGATGATCTCCTCGCCGGAATGGGAGCAATAAAAGGGCGTCTTGGCGTTCCGGTAAGGGGTGCCGTAGAGGTTCAGTCCGGGCCCTTTCCAGACCTTGAAGGTCCTGAGCAACTCCGTGTCAAAGGCCAGATGAACATCCTCAGCCAAGGGCACCGCCACCGTTCGCGGGGCCACCGCCATGGGTGCGAGCCGGAAGCTCTGGCCCACCGGATCCCTGAATTCCTCGACCTTCTTCCCCTTCTCGGCTCCCTCGGATACCGAGACATGAAGCAAAAAAAAGGAGACCAAAATGGCGTAGAAACGGTTCCCGGAGTTACAAATCAGGGGCTCATTCAGGGAGAAAGGCATTTCCAAACTTACGAACGCCAACAAGATGCATTCGAGCAAAATCAGGCCACGATGGCCGCAGGATCTCCAAAAATTCGTCGTAAATACGCATCCCGCCTCCTGTAACTAAACTTCTCATTCCGACGTTTTCATGCATATAGTAGTGCCTGTCAGCCATCATGGCCGAGTCACAACCTCAATCCAAAACCGATGAGAGTGTCGTCAGCGACACGGAACTCGTGGCTTTGGCCAGGGAGGGAGACCTCTCCGCCTATGATGTTCTGGTATCGAGATACCAGGAATCCATCACCGGGCTCCTGTTCCGGTTCTGCCCGCACCGCTCCGATCTGGAGGACCTGGTGCAGGAGGCCCTGATCAAGGCCTTCAGGAACCTGGACAAGTGGCGGGAGACGGCCTCATTTGGCAGCTGGCTCAAGAAGATCGCCGTCAACACGGGCTACGACTACTACCGGAAATCCAACCGGCAGGCGACCAGCCTGGTGCTGGGATCGGCCGAGGCCAATGAGATTGCGCTGGAACAGCTTGAAGAGAAGCAGGAGACCAAGACCCGGTCCCCCTACATGGAGGAGGTCCACCGGGTGATCGGCTCCCTGAAGCCGGATGAAAAACTGGTTATCACGCTCCAATATCTGGAGCAGATGCCATTACAGGAAATTGCTGAGAAGCTCGACTGGGGCCTTTCCAAGACAAAGGTGAAGTCCTTTCGGGCAAAGAAGAAACTGAAGGATAAACTGAAACGGTATGGAATCACCAAATTCCAGTGATATTGAAGTCTTCGACGAGATGACACGGCGGGCCCGCCTTGAGACGCCCCCGGACATCGACGTGCGGCTTTTCGTCAAGGCGGCGTTGCTGACGCAGCCCGGGCGGCAACATGAGGTCGACTGGATGGACCTCATGGTCGGGATTTTTTCCCGTTCCACGGTGCGCATGGCCGTGATGGCCTGTGCCATCGCCCTCCTGCTGACCATCCCCCTTTCCCAGGGCAAGGCCAATGCTTCAACCGCCGAGGTGGACCACGTCGCCTCCTTTCTTTTGAACGGAGAATAGAATCGATGCAGAACCGGGAAAAAGTCACGTCTGTCGCCATGATCCTTCTGGTGGTTTTCTCCATCGGGATCCTCGCCGGTGTGAGTGCCTCAAACCTTTCCCGCAAGGAAGCCCCAGCTCCCACCACCGAGGTCTCACAGAAGCGATCCTCCTTCGACTCCTACCTCAGTGATCGACTCCTCAGCAACCTGGAGCTGAGCAAGGACCAGTGCAGCGCGATCAAGAGCGAGCAGGAATCCATGAAGAAGGAGCTTTCCGCACTCAGGGACCAGTTCGTCCCGGCCATGAGCCAGGTCATTGAGGAATCTTCCAGCCGGATCGAGAATCACCTCAATGCGGAACAACGTGCCTTGCTGGCAAAGAACCGCGAGGAAATGCAGGAACGCTGGAGCCGTGGAAAGAAGAGCAGCGACTGGAAGAAGCGGAGTCGCTACCAGGGAAGCCGCACCACGGACTGGGACTCCCTTTTGGCGAAATATGACACCAATGGAGATGGCGCACTGGGTCCCGAAGAAATTGCCTTCGCCAGGAGTCAGGCCCGAACCGAATCCAGGGACAAGGGAAGCGAATCGCAGGGAGGTTGCTCCAGCTCCAGCAGCACTAGCTGTCCAGAAAGCGGCGAGTAAGCTTGTCGTAGGCGTCGATTCGACGATCCCGCAGGAATGGCCAGTGGGTTCGGGTCACGTCCACCTTCTTCAGGTTCACCGGCACAATCAGGTTCTCCTCCTGATCCACCGATGCCTTCTGTAGAATCTCACCCGAGGTCCCCGAAACAAAACTCTGTCCCCAGAATTCGATTCCGTCCCCGCCGATGGGTGTCTCCAGTCCGATGCGGTTGACCGCAGCCACATAACAACCATTGGCCACCGCATGGCTTCTCTGGATGGTCTCCCAGGCACCATGCTGCCTTTCCCCATACTCTTCCTTCTCAGAGGGATGCCAGCCAATGGCCGTTGGATAGAAAAGGATTTCCGCACCCTGCATCGCCGTCAGCCTTGCACCTTCAGGATACCACTGGTCCCAGCAGATCAGGACACCGATGCGGCCAAAGCGCGTGTCCCATGCCTTGAATCCAAGGTCACCGGGAGTGAAATAGAATTTCTCGTAGAAGAGCGGATCATCCGGGATGTGCATCTTCCGGTAGATGCCCAGCATGGATCCATCGGCATCAATGATCGCAGCGGTATTGTGGTAAAGGCCCGAGGCCCGTTTCTCGAATAGGGAAGCCACAACCACGACCCCCTTGTCCTTTGCCAGTCGGCAGAAAGCCTCGGTGCTCGGTCCTGGAACGGCCTCGGCGAGATCGAAATTGGCGTGATCCTCGTTCTGGCAGAAATACTGAGAACGAAACAGTTCCTGGGTGCAGATGATGTTGGCCCCGTCGGCGGCACAACGTTCGGCAGCCTCAAGGGTCTTCTCCAGATTCTCACCCGTGTCCGCGCTGCAGGAGGTCTGGATCAATCCAAGGACCACCTCTTCCTGAGATCCCCTTCCCACCATTACTCTTCCTTTTCCCGCGAAGTCACCAGTGAATGCCGGTTGGCCCGCTCGAGAAGCATCGTGCCACCCTTGGCCTCATCCAAGACCCGGATGTCATACTGCCCGAAGAGCTCACGAATGAACTTGCCCAGGGTCTCATTGGTGGGGCCGTAACCCTTGTGATAAATGTAGTGCTCCAGGTCGTAGAGCATGTCGTCGGCACTCTGGTAACGGTCCGCACGATCCTTGCTCAGGGAGCGATGCAGGATCCGGTTCAGGTCATCATCAATCTGCTGGCTCAGGGAGCGAAAATCCGGCGTCTCCATGTACATCACGTTCTGGCGCGATTCCTCAACGGTCTTGCCCTTGTAGACGTTGTAGCCAAGCAGAAGGTGGGACAGCACCACTGCCACCGAGAAGATGTCGGAGCGTGGGTCCGTCACCTGGAAATCCGCCTGCTCGGGGCTCATGTAGTCCGCCTTGCCGGCCACCACTTCACCCTCCTGGTCCGTGAGAAGGCCCTGCGCCTTCGCGATTCCAAAATCGGTGAGCTTCACGTCGCCCTCGAAGGCGATCATGATGTTCTTGGGGTTCACATCTCGATGAACGATCCCGAGGGACTTCCCGTTCTTGTCGCTCTTGTTGTGCGCGTAGCTGAGCCCACGGGCGACACGGCTGGCGATGAAGACGGCCAGCTCACGATTGATGTTGCGGCCCTTGTCCTGAAGCTGCTGCATGAACTGCTCCAGGTTCACGCCATTGATGAGCTCCATCGCAATGAAGAAAATCCCCTTCGACTCACCCAGGTTATAGGTCTGGACGATGTTCGTGTGGATCAGGTCGGCCACCAGCTTTGCCTCACCGATGAAGTTGTCGATGAACATCTGCTGCTTGGCGAAACTCTGCCGGATGACCTTGATGGCCACCCGCTTTACGAAGCCCCTCGCCCCGTGCTGCTCGGCCTCATAGACAATGCCCATACCGCCCTCAAAGATCTTGCGGACAATGTCGTAGTGGAATTCACCCTCGATGGTGAACAGACTGGCCATGGACCGATGTTCTTTCATTGGTCACCCAAGTCAAGCCCCCGCATCCCCACATTCAATAAAGATGTTAGCTTTTTCGGGGACAAAGGTTACAAAAACCGAGCAACCCACCCAAATGGCCGGTTCCCCCATCACAGTCGCCAACCAGATCTCCATCGCGAGGATCCTTCTCGTGCCCTGCGTTGCGGCGGTCATCATCCATTATTTCAAGACCGAGGATGAAGGTGTCCGGCATCTGGCGCTGGCACTATTTGCGATCGCCGCCATCTCCGACGGCATCGACGGCTATGTCGCCCGGCGTTTCAACCAGGCCACGGAACTCGGAAAGCTCCTCGACCCCATCGGGGACAAGGCCCTCGTACTGATCACCGTCGTCCTGCTCTCCCTGGTCTCCCCTCCCCTCATGCCCCCCATCCCTCTCTGGTGCACCGTAATGATCGTGGCGAGAGAGATGCTCATCATCCTCGGGATGGGGACCGTATTCTTCCTCAACCACCACGCGATCATCCGACCCAGACTGGCAAGCAAGATCACGACCTTTCTGCAAATGGGGCTTATTGTCTGGACCCTGGCCAAGGGCCTTCAACAGGTTCAACTGGGACTTGCCCTCCTTACCGCCGTCTTCACCTTTGTCTCGGCCGTCCAGTACTACGCCGATGGGATGAAGCAGATCACGAATCCCCCGAAAAAGCCCGACCAGCAGGAAACTTGACGAATCCTTGATCTGGGAAAGACTCTCGCGCCCATGGCAGTCGGACCCAACATCACTCTCAAGACCGGACAGAAGGCACCCGCATTTTCAGCCCCTACCCAGGGAGGAGGCAAGACCTCCCTCAAGGATCATCTCGGAAACTGGGTCGTCCTCTACTTCTATCCCAAGGACAACACACCCGGGTGCAACAAGGAAGCCTGCGGCTTTCGGGACATCCATCCCGACTTCGAGTCCG